>CAZRYP010000331.1:0-2912 GCA_964604295.1 uncultured Treponemataceae bacterium | reverse complement strand
AAAGAGGAGTTGCGTGTGATCCTGGCGGATCAGGCCGGCATGAGGCTCAGCTTGGAGCCCGGAGCCCAGGCACGCATGCTGGAGGGCAAGGTCCTGCTCATGGCCGTGGAAAAACACGACACTTCCGGAACCGGCGGGGAAATCCGCCCGAGGTACGAAGCCTCCTTTCTCGTGGAAGAAGGCTCCGGACGCAGAGCCCTTCAGGCTTCCGAGGGCGACAGAGTCGGCCTTTTCACCGTCGCGGGATTCGAGGCGACGCCGCTTTCCGGGCTCAATATCGTCCGGGACAGGGGCTACCCCCTCGTGGCGGCCGGCCTGGCTCTCGTCGTCTTCGGCACCTTCCTCACCTACATCCGCAAACTGAAAGGAATGCTCTCATGATTTCAACCTTGGCCTTTGCCCTTCTGCTCGCAAGCTTCATCGTCCAGGCGGTCTATCTATTCAGGAAGGACGGGACGAAAGATCCCGCTTCGCACTGGATGTCCCTGGCCGCGGGTATCCTCCTGTTCGCGGAAATCGCGAGACGGAGCCTGGCCATACGTTTTATCGCGCTTACCGGCATGTTCGAGTCCCTGATCTTCCTGGCATGTCTCGTTTCACTGCTCGTGTTCGCGCTCAGATATCTGAAGCGGCAGCAAGCGGGACGCGCCCTGGCCTTCGGTTCGACCGCCCTGGCGATAGTCTTCCTCGCCCTGGCGAGCTCGCCCCTGGCGCCTGCCGATCTCAAGCCTCCGGTGCCCGCGCTCCAGTCCGGCTGGCTCGTCCTCCACGTCGCTTTCACCTTCATAGGGGAAGTATTCTTCGCCGCCGGATTCGTGAGCGCCATCCTCCAGCTCGCCGCCGGGGATGAGGAAAGACGGAGGAACTTCGACAGGCTGGCATACACGAGCATCGCCATCGGCTACCCCATCTTCACGGCGGGAGCCCTCGTGTTCGGCGCGGTATGGGCCGAGAAGGCATGGGGCATATGGTGGAGCTGGGATCCCAAGGAGACCTGGGCGCTGATAACCTGGCTTACCTACACCGCCTACCTGCACTTCCGGCTCGTGCGCAAGAACACGAGCAGGGTCATGCCCGTTCTCGTCATCGTGGGATTCCTGATAGCGATGTTCACGTTCTTCGGCGTCAACTTCCTGCTGTCTGGACTGCACAGCTACGCCTGAGGAAGTCCAGCCCTACTCGGCCTGTTCCTCTATAACCTTCCAGCGGCCTTCCGAGTACTTGAACCGTTCGGCCTTCATGTCGAGCACGCGCCCGTCCTCTCCGGCCATCTTGACCGTACTGGAGAGGGCGTACACTACCACGACCTTGAAGAGCACGCCGTCATACATGAACCTGACGCCTTCCTGGGGCAACTCGCGGCGCGCGTCCCTGTAGAACTGGTATTCATAGCTCAGGCAACAGAGAAGCCTTCCGCAGGGACCCGATATCTTGAGGGAGTTGAGGGAGAGGTTCTGGTCTTTCGCCATCTTGATCGAGACAGGATTGAGGCGATCGGAAATCCCGTGGCAGCAGAGGACCCTGCCGCAGACGCCGCAGCCTCCCGTGACTCGGGCTTCGTCCCGTACGCCGATCTGGCGCAGTTCGATGCGCATCTTGAAAAGGGATACCAGATCCTTGACGAGCTCCCTGAAATCGACGCGGGACTCGGCGGTGAAGTAGAAGAGTATCTTCGGTTCGTCGAGAAGATAGTGGGCCGACACCAGCTTCATCGGAAGGTTGCGCGCCCATATCTTGTACCTGCAGTGTTCGTAGGCGTGCTTCTCCTTGTCCTTGTTGTCCTTGATCTTCCTCAGATCGTCGATGCCCGCCGGCCTCTCGATGAGGACGAGTTCGTCGGGATTGACGTAGGTCGTGTCGATGGCCCGTCCCTGGACTTCCACGACGTCCTTGCCGTACTTGGTGGGAGCCACCACGAGAGCCCTGGGAGGGATGAGATGGACAGGCCTGGCCGGTTTTTCCTCGGCAAGCCCGGAAGCCTCTTCCTGAGGCTGGCCTTCCGCATTTCCGGGCTCGGTCGGCGGCGTCCCGGCCGCTTCGACGTGTATGGCTTCTTCGCTCGCATCGCTCGCCTCGGCCGCCTCGACCTCTACGGCCGAAGCGCTTGTGTCCGCGACTACAGCCGCTCCGGACGCCTCGCCATGGTCCGTTAGGGTTTGGTCGGGTTCGGCCGGCGCAGGTTCAGTCCGATCAGGCGCCGCCGGGGCTTCCGGGGCGAATGGTCCCTCGAGGAGAGCTTCCAGTTCGGACGCGGTGCGGAAATGAGGCCAGTCGCCGCCCGACGAAGCGTAGTAGCCATAGGAGGTCTCGTTGGAATGGAGGGTCTTGAGCCGGTAGATGGTCTCCGGAAGCTCGTCGGAAGCCTGAGCCCTTCGCCTGGGCGCGGTTTCGGCCGCTTCCTGTTCGAGCATTTCATAGCCTTCAGCATGCTCGTTGCCGTGTATATGGTGAGCCTTATGATTATCCGACATGTATCAGTCTCCTTGAAACCCGCGGGATTCTGGAATGGCGCCGCCGCGGGGAAAGCGTTTCATAGTATCATGAAAGTCCCGAAAATAAAACCGCGGGGTTCGCGTCCCCTCATTCGGTCGGTCTGGAGACATCGCCTAGAAAGAGCCCGCCGTCGTCGAGCCTGAATTTCCGGGACTTCAAGTCCCCCATCACCCTGGCCGCCGACATGAGGTGGATCAGGTTCTTCGCCCTTATCCCTCCCCTCACCGTTCCCGCCACGATGACATCGTCGGCTTCGATTTCGGCCTCGACCACCGCGCCTTCCGCTACCACGAGTGTTCCGGAGACGACGAGCCTGCCGAGACACTTCCCTTCCACGCGCAGCAAGCCCGCGCAGGAGAGGGTCCCTTCAAAGATCGAGCCCTTGCCTATCACGCTCTCCGAGATTCCGGCCGCGGAAG
>CAZRYP010000330.1:2104-2916 GCA_964604295.1 uncultured Treponemataceae bacterium | reverse complement strand
TCCAGAGGAGCACGATGGTGCCCTTCTACAACAAGGACGCATTCGCCGAAGTCGGTCTCAATCCCGAAGCTCCCCCCAAATCCTGGGACGAGCTTGTCGAGTATTCCAAGAAACTCGTGAAGAAGGATGCAGCGGGCAACGTCACGCGCTACGGCGTCGGGATCGCCCTCAATTCCGGATCGGCCCAGTGGGCATTTACCGGCTTCGCCCTCCAGAACTCGGAAGATGGACGAAACCTGATGAGCGATGACGGAAAGAAAGTCTTTTTCGACACGAAGGGCAACGTGGAAGCGCTCCAGTTCTGGTGCGACCTGCAGAGCAAGTACAAGGTCATGCAGCCCGGCATCGTGCAATGGACCGATCTGCCCGGCCAGTTCATCAATGGATCCGTGGCCATGATCTACCACACGACCGGAAACCTGACGAACATCAACAACAATGCCAAATTCAAGTTCGGCACGGCGTTCCTGCCCGGCAGCAAGCGTGTCGCGGCGCCGACAGGCGGCGGCAACTTCTATATCTCCGCCGATCTTCCCAAGGAACAGGAGTTGGCGGCGTGGAAGTTCATCAAGTTCGCCACGGACGCCGAACGCCTGGCCCAGTGGAATGTCGATACCGGATATGTGGCGCCCAGGAAGTCCTCCTTCCAGACCGCGACCATGAAAGCCTATTGGGCGAAAGTGCCTCAGGCCCGCGTCGCCTTCGATCAGATTCCCTTCGCCAAGCCTGAGCTGACGACCTACGAAGCGTCCAAAATGTGGCGAATTCTCAACGACAACATACAGTCGGCCATAGTCGGCGACGCGACTCCG
>CAZRYP010000330.1:790-2094 GCA_964604295.1 uncultured Treponemataceae bacterium | reverse complement strand
CCGGCCCAGGCGCTCAAGAACGCCCAGAAACAGGCGGAAGATGCCCTGAAACGGTATCAGTGATTTTCTTCACGCATCGAACGTTCTAGAATGGAATGCGAGCGGCAAGGCCGAAAGGTCCTGCCGCCTTGCATTCTTTTATTATCCCACGACGCTTTTCATCCGGAGGACTAAGGTGGCTCGGACCAGCAACGTTCGGAAAGGCCTTTCCAGGCAACTCAAGATCGACCTGAAAGCCTGGCTCTTTATCGCCCCGGCCCTCGTTTTCATCCTGACTTTCACGGTGTATCCGATCCTGCGGAGCTTTTGGCTCGGCATGAACCAGCTCGAAATGGGGATGCCGAAACCCTACTTCGTCGGATTCCGGAATTATGTCCAGCTGGCATCGGAACCACTCTTCTGGAAGGTGATGCGCAACTCCTTCGCCTTTTCCCTTCTCACCGTCCTTCCGAGCATGGCCCTGGGCATCGGCCTGGCAATGATCGTGAACAGGAAGATCAAAGGAGTCGGCTTTCTCAGGACGGCGTATTTTTACCCCGCGGTCATGCCCATGATAGCCATAGCGAGCACCTGGATGTTCATCTACATGGCCCAGTACGGGATGCTGGACCAGCTTCTCGCCAGCGTCGGACTTAAGTCGCTCAACGTTCTTTCGAGCAAGAAAACCGTGCTTCCCGCCTTGTCGGTGATGTACATATGGAAAGAAGCCGGCTATCTGATGATCTTTTTCCTCTCGGGGCTGCAGAACATTTCGACAGAGATTTACGAAGCCGCCAAGATCGACGGGGCCAGACCCTGGACGATATTCCGCAGGATAACCCTGCCCCTCCTCGCCCCGACGATGCTCTTCGTTTCCACGATCGCGCTGACCAACAGCCTCAAGCTTGTCGACCACATAGTCATCATGACCGAAGGAGCCCCGAACAACGCGAGCACCCTCCTCCTCTATTACATTTACCAGCAGGGCTTCATCTACTTCGACCAGGGCAAGGCATCGTCGCTGACGGTGATCATGCTCGTCATCATGCTCACGGTCTCGATGCTGCAGTTCATCAAGACCGACACGAAAATCTATTACAATTGAGGAGGCGGAACGTGAAAAAGAACGCGAACATGTTTCCCGCCCTCCTCGGATTCGCCTTGGCCTTCGTCTGGCTCGTCCCTCTCGTGTGGCTGATAGGCACGGCCTTTTCCAAGGCCAACTTCGCGATGTCCTTGATACCCAGCTCGGGCTTCACCCTGGACAATATCGCATACGTCTGGCGGAACGTTCCTTTCGGAAAATACTACATGAATACGATCCT
>CAZRYP010000330.1:0-780 GCA_964604295.1 uncultured Treponemataceae bacterium | reverse complement strand
GATCCTGATCGTCGTCGTCACCTTCACGGTCCAGTGCGTCACCGGCACGTTGGCCGCGTATGCGCTCGCGACGATGAAGTTCAGGGGCGAGAAGCTCGTGTTCCTCATCATATTCATCCAGATCATCATACCGAACGACGTGCTCCTCATTCCGAACTACCGCACGTTGAGCGATCTCCATCTGACCGACACGAAGCTGGGCATCATGCTGCCTTTCTTCGGCAGCGCCTTCGGCATCTTCCTCTTGAGGCAGACCTTCAAGACGATTCCCCGGGCCTTGTCCGAAGCGGCCATAATAGACGGCTGCAATACGATGCAGATCATCCGGAACATTTACCTGCCGAGTTCGAAGGCGGCCTATATATCGTTCGGGCTCGTCTCCGTGAGCTATCATTGGAACAATTTCCTCTGGCCTCTCATCGTGACCAATTCGCCCGAGAACAGGACGCTTACCGTCGGCCTGGCGCTCTTCGCCAAGTCCAAGGAGGCGGTGATGCAGTGGGCCAATGTCTGCGCGGCCACCTTCATCATCATTTTCCCCCTGGTACTGGCGTTTTTTATCTTCCAGAAAAAATTCATCAACAGCTTCGTGAGCTCAGGCATCAAGTGAGCGAGGAAAGGATCGGATATGGAACTTGAATTCCTGGGATTCGGGGCGGCCTTCAATCCCATAATGGAGAATTCCAACGCGTATTTTCTGGCGGGCACGCGCTTCTTTCTCCTGGATTGCGGAGAGACGGCCTTCGGCAAGATATGGAACCTTCCGGCGTACACGGAAAG
>CAZRYP010000329.1:967-2937 GCA_964604295.1 uncultured Treponemataceae bacterium | reverse complement strand
TTCTGCCACCGTTCGTGGCGGAAGTCAAGCGCGATTTCGGTTCTTTCCATGCGCCGCCGCGTCACACCGCCTCTCAAACCTCGCGAGCACGTGGCTTGTGACATCGGCTGTCCTGCCCTCATCCACAAGGATCGAGAGGATGTCGCCCGGCCTGATGACCGTATTTCCTCTCGGGATGATGATCCTGTCCTTGCGCGCTATCATGGTGATGGTGGAATCCGGCGGAAGCGCGAGTTCGGCCAGGGAAGATTCGCCTCCGTAGAGATCGCCGTCGATGAACAATTCGACAAGCTCATACTTTGTATCGTGCACGGTGACGAGTTCCATCTTCTGCGCCGCTTTCGGCGTTTCCCTGGCGCTCAGCCTCAGGAGGTCCGCGAGTTTCCCGATCGTCGTTCCCTGTATGAGTATGGAGAGAGTCACCGCCAGGAAGACGATATTGAAAATCTGGTGATCGGGATCGAGGCCCGCCGCGGCGGGATAGGTGGCGAGCACTATGGGTACGGAACCGCGGATGCCGCTCCAGCTGAGGAAGAGTTTTTCCCTGAATGGAAGTTTCATGAACATCGTAGAAAGGAAAACCGCGGCGGGCCTGGCGAGGAAGGAGAGGATCAGGAAGATGGAAAGCCCCTGCTTCCAGACCGCGCCTAGGCTCCTCGGGAAGACGAGGAGGCCAAGAAGGATGAAGAGTCCCGCGTTGGCGACGAAGGAAAGGGTCGCTGTAAAGGATGAGATGGACGATTTGAGCGGAAGCTTCGCGTTCCCCAGGAGGTAGCCGGCGAAGAAGGCGGATAGCATGCCGCTCGCCCCCGCGAGATCGGCGGCGCTGTAGCTGGCCAGGATAAGTCCTATGAGAAGGATGTAGAAATAGCCGGTTTCGACTTCCTTGATCTTACGGAAGAGGTAAAGACCGACCCGGCCGATGGCGAGGCCCATCCCAATTCCGCCCAGCAACTGCCAGACGAATATGAGCAGAGTGCGCCCCGCCTGGAATTTCGACCCCGCAGCCAGTTGCACGATGATGGTCGTTGAGATGATGGCCATGGGATCGTTGGCCGCTGATTCTATCTCCGTTATCGAAGAGGGGCGCTTCTCGAGGGAGCGGTTGCGCAGGATGGAAAAGACAGCCGCCGCGTCAGTCGAAGAAATGACGGCCGATACGAGGAGGGATCTGGAGAGGGACCAGCCGCTCAGGAGATGGAAGGCGAAGGTCGTGACTGTCATCGTGAGAAGGACCCCGATAGTCGCCATCATCATCGTGGGGAGGAGGACGGGCTTGAGATCGGCGCGCTTGATACTGAATCCGCCCGCGAAGAGCACGAAGACGAGGGCTATGTCAGCCAGTCTTCGGGTAAGCAGGTCGTTGTCGAAGTAGATGATGCCCGTCACGTCGCTGCCGAAGAAGATCCCGACGGCCAGCGCCAATATGATCATGGGAATGTTGAAGCGTCTGAAGAGGGCCGCGCTCAGGGCGAGAAAGATCAGGATGACCGAAGCCATGAAAAGCATGTCGGCTCCCGCCTAAAGATGGAAGCCGGCCGAAGCCGATTCCCTCGCCAGATATATGCCGTAGGACACATCATCATAGGGGTAATCCCAGGCACCCTGGCGATGAAGCATCGTCCCGCCGAAGCCGCTCTTGAACTTGTACAACCCGTTCAAGGGATGCTTGGGATCGGGCCGCGGCGCCACTCCGAACAGATCGTAACTGACGCAGTCCTGACGCCTCGCCAGACCCATCGCCGCCCACTTGAGGGCATAGGGCGCCATCAAGCCGCGATCTCCCCCCGACGAGGCCCCATAGAGGTAGGTTGCCCTGTCGGCCGATATGGAAAGGAACATCGCCGCGAGCGGCGTGCTGCCCTTTTCGGCGATGAGGAGCCTCACCTTCGCATCGGATTCGCCCGCCCGAAGGAGAGCATCGAAATAGCGGCGTCCATGGGATACTATGCCGTTGCGGCGGGAGGTTT
>CAZRYP010000329.1:0-957 GCA_964604295.1 uncultured Treponemataceae bacterium | reverse complement strand
CATAAAGCTTCTGCCAAGTTCCGAGGTCCTGGATGCCCCCTTCGCGTACCCGCAGTCCCCTGCAGAACGAAAGCCTTATATTGTAGCGCGTCTTCGGTTTCATCCTCGCCAGCATCGAATTCTCGTCCCCGCGCAGGTCCACGAGGATGGTATCGGGAGGAAGAATGTCGCCGGGCGCCTTGCGCAAGCCCACTTCGCTCACGCCCCAGTTCATCCTCAGCTCTCGAAGCCGCGTTTCGGGCGGTCCGAGCCAATGGCCCTCGTCGTCGTAGCGGTCCTCCTCTTCGGCATAGGGGGATATCCAGGGCAGATCCCAGCGTATGAAGACGCAGGAAGGTCCCAGGTAGGCGTTGAGTTCCGAAGAGAGCACCGCGAGGTATTCCCCCCGCCTTTCCCCGTCGGGAAGCTTTTCGGGGCCGAAGGGGGAATAGGCTATGAAGTTTCCGCCGCCCAAGTCCCTCTGGAGAACGAGGACATCGCCCGAAGGAAGGCTATCGGCAACGATATCGAAGGCGAGGGCTTTCCATCCCAGCCTGTGTTTGACGCTGCTCCAGAATGTTGTCTGCTGAACGAGCCTGGTGGCCATGAGCTCGGTGACCGGCTTGGGAAGGACAAGGACGTCCACGGGGCGTCTCCGGAAATTATTGTAGGCCGGAGCTGATTCGCTCCGGCCTCGTTTTTAAAATATGATAAAAGACGCGGAGCATCAAGCCCTGGGATGAAATGTGATTTTCCAGTCCATCCTCGGGCGCGAGCCTTACACAGGGCGCGAGCCTCAGGCCGACGTGCCCGCGAGCAGGGCTATCAGGACGATGACGACCAGGGTCGCCACGCCGAATGCTATGAGTAGCTTGTTGCTTGTTTTCATGCGATTCCATCCTTGTCGGCTGCTGAGGGCTTTTCGAAATCCCTCCACCGCGCTTCGATTTCCCCGAACGATACATCGAGGTCAGCCAT
>CAZRYP010000328.1:0-2937 GCA_964604295.1 uncultured Treponemataceae bacterium | reverse complement strand
CTGGGTGGCAGCCGTCACCATCGAAGCCGTCCTCGCCTCGGCGAGGGAACACGGAGCCTGTGTCCCTCTCTGCGACCTGCCCGACACACCCAAGATGGCGGCTTCGGGCGGCTACATACTCGCCCACCCCGAACGCGACGCCGTCAAAGCCGCCCAGACGCCGCAGGGCTTTTCCCTCGGGATCCTCGAAGCGTCCCATGCCCTCGCCGCCGGGGACGGCTGGACCTGCACCGACGATTCCTCGCTCTGGGCACGCTACGTAGGACCTGTGGCCTTCGTTCCGGGCGACAGGCAGAATAGGAAAATAACCTTCAGGGAAGACATGCGCGGTGCGAAGGAAACTCAGGCGTTCAGGATAGGCGAAGGGTGGGACATACATCCTCTCGTGGAGGGAAGGAAACTCCTCATCGGCGGCGTCCATGTACCCCATGACAGGGGCGAGGCGGGCCATTCCGACGGGGATGTCCTCTGGCACGCCATCACCGACGCCCTCCTCGGAGCCGCCGGACTCGGCGACATAGGCAGCCATTTCCCGCCCTCGGATAAAGCCTGGAAGGACGCGGATTCGGGAAAACTCGCAGGGGCGGCAGCCGGCAAGGTGGCGGCCGAGGGCTGGTCCGTCGGCAATATCGACTGCACCGTCATCCTCGAAAGGCCGAGGCTGGGACCTTATCGCGACGACATCCGCGATTCGATCGCCGCGGTCCTGGGCCTGCCTCGCGATGCCATATCGGTGAAAGCCAAGACGAACGAAGGCTTCGGGGAAATCGGCTCGGGAGACGCGGTCGAGGCCAGGGCCGTCGTCCTTCTCGTCCGCTCGCCCGATCGGGCTTTCTAGTACCTCGTCGCCTTCTGCCTGAGCGCATCGAACAGGGAAGCGAAGGGGCTGGCGCTCCTGTAGAAGACGGCCGGCCTTTCCGGCGGCGCGTCGACGACCGTCCTGCCCCCGGGATAAAGGCGCGAAGTCCACAAATGCACCCATTCATCGCAAGGCAGACGGAGTTCGCGGGTTCTCGAGCCCTTACCCATGGTAGGGGCGATCAGGAGGTCGGGCCCGAACATGTACTGGTCATCGAAGTGCCAAAGGACTTCCTCTTCATTATAACGCACAGCCGGATGCATCAGGGCGGGCATGCCGCTTTTCTCCCATTCGAGGGAACAACTCCTGCGATAGGGCTCCAGCCCTCCATAGATCGCCGCTGCCGCGGCAAGGCGCCGCGCCGAAACCTCACCGCTGAATACAAGGGAGGCGCTCAGGAGGAAAAGCGGTCCGAACGCCGCGAGCTCGCATGCAGGGGAGAAGTCGGAGCCCCGGGAGCCTTCATCCACAGGGAGGAATACCTGGCCTTCGCCCGAAAAGGAAAGGGAGAGAATCCCGCGGACGAACTCGCTCGCGCTTCCCAGCTCTCCGGATCCGGGAGGAAGAGCCCTGGCCGAAGCCGCGCCGAGCATATCAGACCAAACCTGCGACCGGATCCCCGCCGGGTCGGCTGCGGTTCCCGAATCCCGATCCACGATCACCGCCGCAAGCCCGATCCCCCATTCCCTCATCCTGTCGGGAAGGCCGGCCGCCTCTGGGGGAGCGCCTCTCGCGTCCAGGACAATGCCGCCGTGGAAGGCTTCGGGAAACCCGTGCCGGCCGCCGGCCTTGCAGCCTGTCAGCAGGTCCAGGCCCATGGCGAGGTCCCTGCCGAAGCCCAGAGTCAGGCCGTCCGGGATGGCCGAGCATGAAAGTTCGGTGAGGGCGGATGAGAAATTCCAGAGAAAGCTTCCTTTCCCTTCGACGTGAATCCATGAACCGCTGCTCGACATGATGGTGGGGTTCCTGCGCGAAAGAGGATCCCCCTCTTCCTCCTCCAGTTCGATCCGCTTTTTCTTCATGTCGTACTGGGTGGATGGACCGGCGCCGAACAGCCTCTCCGCCGGCCTTGCCCCCACGCGAAGCCTTATGCCCTGCGCCGCCGGGCCGACAGGGGAAAAATCGAGGCTGAGTATTCTGTCGGCGTAGGATATCCGAATCCTGAGCGTGGAGGGGAAATCCAGGACGATGGAATCGGGGCCTTCATTGAGAATGCCGCAGGCACCGATGCTCTTCCACTTGAGGTTCCTGACGCTTTCATCTCCGCCCTGTCCCGCGGACTCAGCCTTTTCCTTGGGATTTCCCAGAAAAATGGCGGGAAAGGACGAGGAATGCCTCAGGAGCCGTAACCCCTCGACAGTCAACACGAAGCCATCTTTCCAACGTTCGCAAGAAATCACGGAAAAACCTCCCGACATCAGGGCGACAAGGCAGCCTCAGCCTCAAGTCCGCGAGGTCGGCGCCCGCTAGTACCATACACGACCGTCATTCGATGCGCAATCTTGGGCGATCCGCAAAAAGGCGCAAGAATCAGAAATGCGAAATTCAGGAGATATTTTTATCGATAAGCATTGACCTTTTTTTCTGATTTCCGGTATTATGGCCTCGCCCGCCGGTTTCCTGACCACTAGCGCAGGAAAGCGGATCTGAAGGCTTCCGGGTTGTGCCTCCTTCTTCGGAAGCCTTCTTTTTTTCCTATCGCCTTTCCCGAGTCATCGATTAGTGCCAATTTCCAGATTGCGGTCCGGCCGAAACCATTCTATACTGATCCGGTCGAGCCTGTCCCAGAAAGGCTTTCCTATGTCCCAAAAATTCCCGGAGGTTTTTGATGAAGAAGCTATTGGCACTTTCGTTCTGCCTGCTCATCGCAGTCGGCGCGGTTTCTTCCCAGCAGCGATTTGTAACGATCGGCACCGGCGGCACCGCCGGCACCTACTATCCCCTCGGCGGCGCGATGGCCGAAATCTGGAACAAGAACATCGCCAAGATGAACGCCACAGCCCAGGCTACCGGCGCATCTGACGCCAACATCAATCTTCTTGCCGACGGCAAGGAGGATGTCGTCATCATCCAGAATG
>CAZRYP010000327.1:0-2939 GCA_964604295.1 uncultured Treponemataceae bacterium | reverse complement strand
CGAACCCCTTGAGCGTCGCGGCCTCGCCGGGGCTCGCGGCGTCCGATTCCCTGAGCTTATAGAGGGCGGAATCGTAGACCTCGAGGAGCGGAGCGACCTTGGGGACCTCGCTGACGTCCACGTTGAGAAGCTGGAGGCCGCCGGAAGCCACGTCGATGACGTACCAATCCACCTCGGCGTAGTCCGTATCGTCGGCCAGCAGGTTGCGCGAAGGATAATAATGGCCTTTCACGACGCCGCCGGGCTTCAGGGCCGAGGCTTGAAGCGGACGGTCGTTCGGCTCGCGTTCGCGGCCCGGTTCGGATTCCAGCTCGAAGGTCAATCGATAGGGCTGCTTGGGATTGTCGGCGTCGGGGTTTTTGTTCCTGACGACGACGTAGCAGGTCCCCCGGTCCAGGCCGATGTCCAGCGCGCGTTCGTCCCCGCCCTCGGCCGACTCGTCGAAACGCTTGAGCTCCGTCCGATCCGCGTCGAATACGCTGAGGACGAAGTCCATGCCCCGGATGCCGGTCAAATGGGCCGAGAACAGGCCGCCGGCGGAGGGGGCCTGCAGCCGATACCAGTCGACGTCGGAGGCCGAGGCCATCGTGCCTTCCATGCGGGACGCGGGCCCCGCCTCGGTGGCCTGGGAGAAATACTCGTTGGGCTCCCTTTCGCGGCTTTGGCCGCATCCGGCGAACAGGGCGGCCGACAGCGAAAGGCACAACGTGAAGTGTCTCATTGATGACGTTATGTCGATAGATTCTACTATTTTTCCAATTCGCGCGTAGGCCGATTACGATAGAATTCCTTGACGAACCGGGTCCAGATCGGGGCGGCCACGACCCCGCCGCTGCGCCCCTGGCCCAGGGGCAGGCGCATGTCATCGTAGCCGATGCGGACGGTCGCGGCGAGGTCCGGAGTCACCCCGGCGAACCAGGCGTCCCGGTAATCGTCGGTGGTGCCGGTCTTGCCGGCGGCCGGGATAGAGAAGCCGTTCTTGCGGGCCGCCGCATGGGCCGTCCCGCTCGGTCCGAAGACTCCCTCCAGGACCCCGAGGAGGGTCCTGGCCGCGGCGGTGCTGATCACCGGCGCCGCGACCGGGTCGGCGAGGGCCGCATGCGCGCCGGCGTCCGCGGGGCCGCAGGGGCCTTCCGTTTGCGCCGATCCCTCCGCGGAGGGATCGTGGGAGCATAGGACGTTTCCGTCCCGGTCCTCCACTCGGACGATGGCGTACGGCCGGACCGGCCTGCCGCCGTTGACGAAGACCGCGTAGGCCGAGGCGAGCTCCAGGGGCGTGAGACCGCAGCTGCCCAGCGCCAGCGAAAGGTTCTTCGTGAAATTGGCGCGCTCGACCCCGCTGGCCGCCGACAGCAACGAGATCACCCGGTCCATATCCACGCGGGCCAGAAGCTTGACGGCCACCGAATTCAGGGACTTTTGGAGGGCGACGCGCAGCGTCACGAGGCCGTGGTATTTGTCTTCATAGTTCCTGGGGGTCCAGGAACGGCCCGGGCCCATGCGATAGCTGACCGGGGAATCCTCCATCATGTCCTCGGGGCCGAGGCCTTCCTCGAAGGCCTCGGCGTAGATGAACGGCTTGATCGAGGAGCCGATCGGCCGCCGGCCGGCGGACGCGCGCTCGAGCTGGTTGCCGAAGTCGAACCCGCTGCCTCCCACCAGCGCCAGGATCGCGCCGTCGGCCGGCGAGACGGCGGCGAGCGCGCCCTCCACGAGGGCCGCGTTCACGGCCTCGGAGGCGGCGTTTCCTCGCGATAACGCCCGGTCGGCCGCGTTCACGGCATCGGAGGCGGCACTTCCTCGCGATAGCGCTCGGTCGGCCGCGTTCACGGCATCGGAGGCGGCACTTCCTCGCGATAGCGCTCGGTCGGCCGCGCTGCGGCGGCGCTCCTCGATGAGCCCCTCCAGCAGGGCCGCCTGCGCGGCTTTCTGGGCGGGGAGGTCCACGGTCGTGAAGATCCTGAGCCCTCCCTTGGTGATGCGATCCTTCGGATACGCCTCCTCGAGCCGCCGGCGCACGTGCTCGAGAAAATACGGGGCCTCGTTGACCGACATCCTCCAGAACGAGACCTCGGGCTTCTTCAGCCGCGGCTCCATGGATTTCCAGAATTCCGTCGAGTACCTTTCGACCGAGGCGGCCGGGATGTAGCCCCTCGCGGCCATGCGGCGCAGGACGGTGCGGTGCCGGGCCTTGGCGAGCTCGCGGTCGCGGAAGGGGGAATATCTCTCCGGGTTCGGGATGAGTCCGATGATCATGGCGGACTCGGCGAGCTCGAGGGCCTTGGCCGGCTTGTCGAAATAGAAGCGGGAGGCGCTTTCGACGCCGTAAAGGCCGTGGCCGAAGTAGGCGAAGTCGAGATACATCAGCAGTATCTGGTCCTTGGTGAATTTCCTCTCGATGCGCCGCGCGCAGAAGAGCTCGAACGACTTGCGCGACCACGTCCTTTCTCTCGTCGTGAACAGGAGCTTGGCAAGCTGCTGGGTCAGCGTGCTTCCGCCCGGCCTCTTGCGCGAGGAGACGGCGTTGAGCAGCAGCGCGCGGGCCATGGCGAGATAGTCCGCGCCTCGATGCTCGTAGAAGCCGCCGTCCTCCGAGGCCACCAGGGCCTTCTTGAGAAAGGCGGGCAGCTCATCGGGGCTGCGCACATGGAGGCCTTTTTCGGACACGTATTCCCCGATGAGGACGCCGTTCTTGTCGAACAGGCGGGACGGTTCCGCCTGCACGCTGAGGCGGGAGGCCATGTAGGGGACTTCGAAGACCTCGTCCCCCGAGAGAAGATACTCCCCGCGCTCTTCGGACGTGATGGCGAGATAATACTGGTCCAGCTTCTGCGTTATCGCCGATTCCAGGCGGTGGAACTTGAGCCAGCCGTGGCCGACGAATACGGCTGGGGGAAGCGAGACCATCAAGCCGAATGCCAGCGCGAGGGCCGCAATCA
>CAZRYP010000326.1:0-2946 GCA_964604295.1 uncultured Treponemataceae bacterium | reverse complement strand
TTCCATTCCGCCCCGACGGATTGACAAAAGGACAGGGTTTTCCCGATACTGAAATCCCATGAAGAAGCTGATTTTTGTCACCGGCGGGGTGTGCTCTTCACTGGGCAAAGGCATTGCCGCCTCGTCGATCGGTGCTCTCATGGAAGCGCGTGGTTTTACCGTCCGAATGGTAAAAATCGATCCCTACCTGAATGTGGACGCCGGGACTATGAGTCCCTACCAGCACGGCGAGGTGTACGTCACGGACGACGGCGCCGAAACCGACCTGGATCTCGGCAACTATGGCCGCTTCACTTCAGCCCCCCTCTCCCGCATCAACTCCATCACCACAGGCCAGGTCTACAAGACCGTCATCGAAAAGGAACGCGCGGGCGACTTCCTGGGCCGGACGGTGCAGGTCATCCCCCACATCACGGATGAGATCAAGCGCCGCATCCTCGCCGTGGCCGAGAGTCCCGATGTCGACATGACCATCATCGAGATCGGCGGCACGGTGGGCGACATGGAGTCGGTGCCCTTCCTCGAGGCCGCCCGCCAGCTCATCCACGAGTTCGGCAAGCAGAACGCCATCTCCGTCCATGTCACCCTCGTCCCCTCCGTGTCGGGCGGGGAAATCAAAACGAAGCCGACTCAGCACGCGGTCAAGGAACTGCAGGAGATGGGGATCCAGCCCGACGTGGTCGTGCTCCGATCCAAGGAGCCCCTGGAAGAGGGGATCAGGCGCAAGATTTCCTCCTTCACCAACGTGGAATTCGAGGGCGTCATCTCGGGCTACGACGTATCGACCATCTACGAGCTCCCCCTCGTGTACTTCCACCAGGGCATAGACGCCTTCATCCTGAAGAAGATGAACGTCGAGAGCAGGCACGCCGAGCTGAGCGCCTGGAAGCAGGTCGTGGAGAAGGTCAGGCATCCGGCTTCCCAGGTGCGCATCGGAGTCGTCGGCAAGTACATGGAGCTCCACGACGCCTATAAATCGGTATGGGAAGCCCTTTTCCACGGAGGGATCGCCAACAACGCCGGCGTGGAGATCGTCAGGATAGACTCGGGGAGGCTGGAAGCCCCCGACGCGAACATGGACGAAATCTTCGCGTCGATAGACGGCATCCTGGTGCCGGGAGGCTTCGGCGAACGCGGCATCGAAGGCATGGTGCAGGCAGCCCGCTACGCGCGGGAGCGCAGGCTTCCCTACTTCGGCATATGCCTGGGTATGCAGATCATGGTCATCGAATATGCCCGCGACCTTCTGGGCTGGAAGGACGCCCACTCCACGGAATTCTCCAAGACTTCGGCGCATCCCGTGGTCGCCCTCCTCGAGGAGCAGATCGACGTCAAGGCATACGGCGGCACCATGCGCCTGGGAGCCAGCGAATCGGTGACGAAGCCCGAGACGGCCATACGGCGGGCATACGGGACAGAGCACATCTTCGAGCGGCACAGACACCGCTACGAAGTGGCCAATGTCGTGCGCGCCGATCTCGAGAAGGCCGGACTCGTCATATCGGCCACGACCCCCGACGCGAGCCTCGTCGAAGCCTGCGAGTGGCCCGATCATCCCTGGGGCCTGGGAGTCCAGTTCCACCCCGAATTCAAGTCGAGACCCACAAAGGCCCACCCGATATTCAAGGCCTTCATCGCCGAATGCGTGGCGGGCGCCAAGGCGAAAGCCGCTCGCTGAGTCCGAGTTCAGGTTCGACCTGGCCGTCCGGGAACTTTCCCCTTTCGGACGGCCTTTCCCCCTCCTCCCCGGCTTATCCACCTTGTATTGACAGTGCAACCTCTCCAAACCATACTGATTATTGAATGCAAAGCTCACTTTACCGCGGAGGAAAGCCCGCCGCGCGACTTCTTGCCGCCCTCTTCCTCACGGCTCTGACCCTCGCGACCATCTCCTGTTCCCTGTCGGAGACCGACGCGGCGCTCGCCGACAGGGAGGCCGAGCCCGACGCAGTCTTCATCGGCTTCAGCCGGGAGGAAGTGGAGGATGGAATCGTCGTGTTCTCCGCGAAGGCCGATCGCGCGGAATACTATCAGGACAAGGGTCTCCTCGTGATCTATAACGTCGTCTTCGAGGACAGGGGCGAGGAAGGCGGAAGCCCCAAATCGACGGGCGAGGCCGAGAAGGCCGCGTACCACGAGGATACGGGGGATGCCGAATTCACCGGCTTCGTGAGGCTCTACTCGAAGGAAGAGGACAGCTCGTTCGAGACGGACGAACTCAACTATTTCTCGGCTACCCAGACGATAGAAGGGGCTCCCGAAAACTCGGTCATCGTGAGGGTGGGGCAAAAGCTCTTCCTCCACGGCACTGGCTTTTTCGCCGATATCCAGGAAAAGGCCTTCGCGTTCAGGAACAGCGTCCAGGGCACGGTGATGACGGGATCGGCCTCGGCGACCACGACGACCACGACGACGGTGAAAGGAGAGGAATGATGAAACTTCACGGAACGCAGCCGATCCGGAGTCCCGGCTCCCGCGCCTTCCTTGTCCTGGCCTGTCTTCTGGCCTTCGCCTGGGGCCAGGCCCCGATCTTCGCCCAGCAAGCTCCCGCCACGCCCGGCGCGACTGCGGCGCCGGGCGCAGAGCCCGCAGTCCAGGGCGAGGCCGGCGACACGGACACGATAACCTTCACCGCCAGGCGGATGGAGAGCGTGATAGCCAAGGGCAAGGAAAAGACCGTCCTCATTGGCTCGGCCGTAGTCAACACGGGCAGCATGGTCATCAAGGCCGACAGGATAGAGCTCTCGGGCGAGGACTACAACGACGTATCCTGCACCGGCGCCGTGAGCGTCCTCGACGAGTCCAAGGGATTCCTCCTCAAGGCGGCGACGCTCACGTACGCCAGGGACACTGAGATAGGACTGGCGCAGGACAAGGTCGTCCTCGAGGATTCCAAGAACGATGTCCTTCTCAAGGCCGAATGGGTCCGTTTCGACCAGAAGCAGT
>CAZRYP010000325.1:301-2947 GCA_964604295.1 uncultured Treponemataceae bacterium | reverse complement strand
AACCCGCGGCCGAGCTCCTCCTTTCCCTGGCGAGGTATTTCGACCTCACCCGCGAGACGGCTCTCGCCATACGTCTTCTGGCCTACCTCTCCCCCATCGGCATCCTCCCCTCGATGTCCGGAAGGCTTGCCTCGCTCGAGGGGGGCGCTGTCCGCGACCGCGTCATGGGGCGGCTGGCCATCCCTCCTGAAGGAAGCCCGCCCGAAGCCTATCCGGCCGCCACGGCGGGCTTCGTGAAAGCCCTCGAGGAGGAGCTGGGCAGGGACAGGGCGGGGAAGGTCCTGGCCTGGAACGTGCACGGGATTCCTCCCGAAGCCTTCGCGAAGGAAAGGGAGCGCTTCCTCGAACTGGGGTCGGTGGACGGATGGCTCCTCGACTATCACCTCAGGGAAGTGGAAATCCTGCAGAAGCACGCGGACGAAGGGACCCTATGGTTCGAGCAGAGGATTACGCGGGAGGTCGTGGATTTCGTCAGGGGCAGGCAGGAAATAATGAGCGGAACGAGGACGGGCGACACTATCTACATGACCAAGATCCCCTACGACCCCGACGGCTGGCTCAGGTCGGCCGATCCCCTGGAGAGGAGGAAGCTGGCTTGCCACTGTCCTCTCGCCGTTTCGTCCATCACTCCGGAGGGAACCGGCGTGCCGCCGCTCTGGTGCGCCTGTTCGGCGGGCTTCACCAAGTTCCGTTTCGATGTGGTGTTCGGGGAGGAGACCGAGGCGGTCGCTGTCGATTCCGTCCTCGCGGGCGACGACATGTGCCGTTTTGCCGTGAGGATTCCCGTCAGTGTGATGGCCTGGGCGGTGTGAACTTCAGGCCGGCTGGACAGGAGCGTCGCTTCCGTCGGTTTTGACGGCTTTGACTGCCTTGGCGGGTCCGGCAGGTCCGGCGGGCAGGGCTCGATTTGCGGGCCGCGGCTTCTGAATCTCCATCCAGTCAAGGGGGCGCGACATCGGCGAGAAGCCCACTTTCTTATATACTTCGTGGGCGTCTTTCGTGATGAGCAGCCAACGGTAGACATCTATCAAAGATGGGTGGGAAAGCATGTAGCGCATCATCCCCTGACCGATGCCCTGTTTGCGGTGTCCTTCATCGACGTAGACATCCAGGACGTAGGCGAAGCGGAATCCATCAGAAATGGCCCGCGCATAGCCGATCTGTCTCCCAGTCTCATCAAAGGCTCCAACAACGAGTGCGGATTTTTCCGCGCACGTTCTCACTTCCTCGATTTCTATTCCTTTGCACCAATGGGCCTGCGAGAGCATCTCGGTAACGCGGACGAAATCCATCACATCCAACCCATCCCTGTACACTACCCTTCCCATGATTAGCCTCCTCATGCGTTGCGATGAACCCGGCCTACTGGCTGGTCCGAATATTGATATTTTATCAGGTTGTAGCGGATCCGATGCGGTCGGCGCGCGTGTAGACGAGGGGATTCTGCGTGCCTATCCTCCCGACGAGGGTGATGCCCGCTTCGAGGGCGAGGGAGTAGGCTTCGGTGGTGGGGATGCTCCGGGATACGAGGATCGGAACGCCGGCGCGGGCGGCCTTCTGCAGCATGTCGGCTGCTATCCTTCCGCTGGTGAGTATGACGGAGCGCGGGAAATCGATACTGTCGAGGAGGCCGCGGCCGAGGACTTTGTCCACGGCGTTGTGGCGGCCGACATCCTCGCGGACCGTGAAATAGGAGGAGCCGCAGGCGAGGGCGGCGACGTGGAGGCCGCCTGTCCTGCGGTAGAGTTCGGCCGCGGCGAACATGGCCCTGGCCATCGCGGAAATCTCCTCGATACTGAACAGCGCGGCGCCGGGATCCCCGGGGTCGGCGCCGGCTTTTCCGGCGGGCGGCGGCGAAAGAGCGATTCCACCGGCGCCGCAGGCCGAATAGACGAGGCCTTCGGCCGCGAACGAGGCTCCGGCACCCGAGGCGGTCCGTATTTTCACGCTTTTCATGTCGGGGCAGACGCCGAGGGAGCCCAGGTCCTCGCGCGACGCGATGACGCCCCTGGCGAAGAGGTGGCCCACGGCCAGTTCGTCGAGTTCGAAGGGGCTGCACATGAGCACGGCCAGCATCTTCCCGTCGACGATGATAGAGACGGGCGACTCGGGGGCGAGCGGAAGTCCGGCGGCATTCAATCGCGATTCTCCCCGGGCGCCGGTGACAGGCGGGTTTCGGGTCGGCTGTCCGGCTCCAGCCTCGTGAGCAGATCGAGGACTATGTCGGCCTCCAGATTGGCGACTATGCCGACGCGGGGGGCAATGGGCGGCAGATCGGGGGAGACTTCCCTCTCGAAATCGCCGCAGAGGTGGAACCTGCCGCGGTGGACGACACGTATCGATTCGAAGCCGCCTATGCCCGCGAGACCCGACGCCGACACGACATGGGTTTCGGGGAATGCTTCGAGGCAGGTTTCTATCAGCATGGCCTTGGCTTCGGCATCGTCGAAGGCTTCCACGATCACCTGGCAACCCCCGAATAGTCTCCTTACCGACGCGGGGTCCAGCTTCGTCCTGTGCGCCGAAACGAGGGCGTCGGGATCGATGCGGGAAAGGGTTTCCTTGAGGGCGTCGACCTTGTATTCGCCCACCTGGGTCAGGAAATAGTACTGGCGGTCCAGGTTGGACGCGGAGACCTTGTCGAAG
>CAZRYP010000325.1:0-291 GCA_964604295.1 uncultured Treponemataceae bacterium | reverse complement strand
GGACTCCTGCCCTGACCAGCGCGACGGCGCAATTGGAGCCCAGTCCGCCGGCTCCGCCTATGCCCACCCTGGCCTTCGAGAAGATGGCTCGCAGTCTCTCTCTCTCCATGACCCCAAGCCTAGCGGACATCGGCGGGGGACGCAAGGTAGAAATCGGCCGCTATGATGTTCATGAAGAGGGAGGCCGACCCGCTGTCGTAATCGTAGATGAGGCCCGTAGAAAGCATCCTGTCGCGTCTTCCGTAATAGGGAGTCCCGAGGGTGATGGGCGTGAGGCGCAGGAAAAAGGCT
>CAZRYP010000324.1:1568-2952 GCA_964604295.1 uncultured Treponemataceae bacterium | reverse complement strand
CAACTCCGCGCGCCCGGCTATCTCCCTCGTCGTTTCCCCGGGCCGGGAGGCGATGAAAGCGGCATGTATGGCTTCGGCCAGATTTGCATAGGCCTGGCGCATTATCAACAATTCCCCCTCGCTCTTTATCGTTCTGAGCGCCTCGAGGAGGGGAGTCGCGTCGACGAATTCCGCGTCGGGGAGCTCGGCGCGCAGGGCAAGGAAAGCGTCGGCCGGCAGGAAGGGCAGCTCCAACGCGATCCTCGAATGGGCCAGACCCATGCCCCTGATCCGGCCGGCGAGGGAGGAAGCGGCCGTGAGAGTGCCTCGGAGCGCCTCCACGCGAACGGGAATCCATAAACCCTCGGCTTCGATCTGGCCGCTCTCGTCGGGACGCTGGACATAGAAGGATTTTTCGGGAGCGTGCCGAGGTATTCCCAAGAACGGCAGATATTGGCTCCTGGCCATGCGAGTGGAATTCAGGTGAAAATGATAATAGTAGCCTCCCGAGAGATATCTGACGTTATGTCTGGAATTCGCGATGACGAGGGAGACATCGGCGCTACGCATGAGGGAATCCAGTTTTGGAAAATCGAAGGGGATCTGCATCTATTCCTCCTGGAGGCGGGAGCAGGGAGATCGCGGGATCTCGTGTCACTATAATCCCATCGGGGACAAAAGCAAGCAAGAGTGTCGAAACCCGGCAAATCGTTGACAAGCCAGCCTTCTCTCCCCATAGTGAATCCGGGAGGATAGCCCTGCGTCTCAACACCTGGGAAGGCATCATCGAGCAGCTTCGCCTCGTCCGTTCCTGCGCGGAGGAGGAAGGCAAGGTCCGCCTGCTCATAGAACTTCTCGTCAATCTGCGCCTCCTGGGCCAGGACAGCAGCGTTCCCGACCTTCGGACCAAGAAAGGCGACATCGAGAATATCTACGCCGATATCGAGAGAGAGACGAAGCTGACGCTGGAAGCTTCCCCCCGACCGACAGCCAGCTTCATTTATTACGCCAGGGAAGTGCTCAAGAAGCTGCCCGTCAGGCAGGGCACGGAAGAGATGATCGAGCAGATTCGCGCGACGGCCGAAGCATTCGAGGAAGACCGCGGCGAGGATGACCCCATGCGTGGCTTCGCGGGCGACCTGCGCAAGGAAGTCCACCGCCGCCTTTCGCCCCGCATCATCCATGCCTATCTGGAACCCTACCTTCAGCTGACCGAGATGGGAAATCCGGAACCTATGATCAGGGCAGGCTACGTTGCCCTGCCGAATCTGGTGTCGCCCGAAGACGAAAGACCCTACTTCACCGATCTCGCCTCCGCCCTTCTTGAAAACCTGCGCTATCTCTGGGATTACGAGACGGGCGATCTTGCCGCCGTGAAGAGGCAGCTCGGGCAAAACCTCGGCCT
>CAZRYP010000324.1:0-1558 GCA_964604295.1 uncultured Treponemataceae bacterium | reverse complement strand
TCTTCGAGAAATGCTTCCTCAAGGCCGAAGTCATGGGCTTTCTCGCCATGCTCACTCCTGAAAAGCTGGCCAAATCTCACCTCGAACTCGATCTTCTCAAGCGTCTCGCGAGCTTCAAGCACTTTTTAAAGGAATCGCACAGGGAATCGAGGATAGGGCTCTACGATTTTCTCCTTCTCGACCTCGCCCTCGGACGGCTGGTATTCCTCCTCGCCAACGATCTCACGAACAACCATTTCTCCGAGGTTACGCCGAAGAATCTCCGCGAAGCCCTGGCAGTCATACATGAACTCCTGAACATATCCAGCATCAAGGGGCTGGCCATCGGCGACGTTGATCGGCATCAGTCGGAGATCGACGAGCTCCGCGAATCGTCCGTCTATGACTTCATCAAGGCGAAGCGTTGTCTGGGATCGATAAGCAACGAACTGCAGCGCTATCTCCAGTCGGACATAATAGAGAGGATGAGCGGCGTCCTGAACAGGATCCTGGAAGATTACGAAGTGCCCACATCCAAGCTCACTCCGATCAAGACGCGTTTCTTCAACAATTTCATACGCAGGACTCAGATACACGTGCTGAGCGAATTCACCGAGAAGGTCGCCGCCGCCGTGGACAGGGAGCTGGAACGCCAGGCGGACGACAGGCAGCTGTACGGAGGAACTAGGCCGGCGGAAGCGGGCGAGAGCTTCAATCCGAAATCCTGTGTGGCTACGACTTGGCGGGATACGGACGAGAGGATAAGGTCCTCCCTCGGCGGCAAGGGGAACAGCATCATAGACATGGCCAAGCTCGGCCTCAAAGTTCCGCCGGCCTTCATCCTGGGATTTCCCTTCTTCTCAGGCTGCAGATCCGACGGGGAGCTGGGGGAAGGCTTGACAGGCCTCGTGCTTGGGGAACTGTCCGAACTGGAGAGGCAAAGCGGAAGGAAGCTCGGCGATCCCGTCCATCCTCTCCTCGTATCCGTCCGTTCGGGCGCTTCGAGATCGATGCCCGGCGTCATGGCTACCATCCTCAATGTCGGCTGGAGCCCCGAAGTCCGCCAAGCCATGGAGAGAAGGAGAGGCCAGCACCTGACCACATCTCTCTACAGACGCTTTCTCGAGAATTGCGCGGCTGCGCTAGGCATCGCGTCCGAAACCGATGTCGAATCCAGGACGGCCATCAGGTCGGACCAAGCCGCCATTGAAATCGTGGAAATGGAAAAACGTCTTGCGGCCCTCCTCGGCCGGGATTTTCTGGATGATCCCAGGAAGCAGCTCATACAGTGCATCAGGCTCGTCTATGGCTCGAGGACTTCCCAGGCCGTGAAGGCATATTCCAAGACCCTGGCCGCCGATGTGAAAGCCGACACCGCCGTGACGATCCAACAGCTGGCATTCGGCAACCTCAACGAGAGATCCCTGAGCGGGGTACTCATCACAAGGAACCCCATCACCGGGGATGACGAGCTTTTCGGCGAGTTCAAGCGGATGGCCCAGGGCGAGGAAGTCGTCATGGGGAGCGCCACGACAGAACCGATAGCCCGGCTCGACGCCGGGATAACCGAAGCGCTTGA
>CAZRYP010000323.1:892-2985 GCA_964604295.1 uncultured Treponemataceae bacterium | reverse complement strand
CGCTGATGGCCATAAGCCCCTACAACCTGGATCAGAACACGACGGGCCTGCCCGATTCCTCCGCGTCCACGGCCTCCTGAACCTGGGGAAGGACCTCTTCCTCCTTGTTTTCCGGTTTCGCGGTCTTGAACTCGACGTGCTCCGCCACGATCTTCACCTTTGCCCGCTGCTTGCCCTCGGGATCCACCCAGCGATCCTGCTTCAGCCTGCCCACGACGCGTACGCCCTTGCCCTTCCTGAGATTCTGCGCGCATGCCGTACCGAGGCGGGCCCACGCTTCCACGTCGAAGTAGGACACTTCCTTCTCGAAACCCTCCTCGCTTCCTTTGTAGAAGCGGTTGGTGGCGACGGTGAAGTCGCATACCTGATTGCCCGAGGGAAGCGTCTTCGTGTTCGGATCCTTCACGAGATTGCCCTCGACAAGAATGCTGTTGAGCGAATTCATAGCACCTCCTTGCTTTTCCGGGCGGCAGGCCGCGCCGCGGACGCGGCCTGCCGCCCTGTATAAATGAGACGCTTCGAGGGGCTGTTTCCGATTCAAGATTCTGCTATAGTCGGGCCATGACAGACTATTCCGGATATCTCTCGCCCTTCTCCTGGCGATATGGAACGGCCGAAATGCGCCGTCTTTGGAGCGAAGTTCACAAGCGCGAACTCTGGCGCGGCCTCTGGGTCAGCCTGGCGAGGGTGGAGGCCGGGTTCGGCCTCACGACGGCGCGACAGGTCGCGGAACTCGAGTCGAAGGCACTCGACATCGACATCGAGCGCTCCCTCCAAATCGAAGCCGAGATCAGGCATGACCTGATGGCGGAAATCAAGGCTTTCGCGGAGCTCTGCCCCGAAGCCGGCGGAATCATACACCTGGGCGCGACTTCGATGGATATCGAGGACAACGCGGACGCGCTACGGATCAGGGAAGCCCTGGCTCTGGTCAGGGCGAGGTTGTCCGAGTTGCTCGCCTCCCTGGCCGAAAGGATCGGGCGGCACGCTTCCCTGCCCGTCATGGCTTTCACTCACCTCCAGCCGGCCGAACCGACAACCTTCGGCTACCGATGCGCCGTCTGGGGACAGGATCTCCTGACCGCCTTCAACGATCTCACCCAGCTGCAGCGATCCATCATGGGCAAGGGCTTCAAGGGCGCCGTGGGCACATCGGCTTCCTACGCCGAACTGGTCGGCAAGGAGAACCTCCCTGCCTTCGAAGCCTCCCTCGAGAAGGAACTGGGCATTTCCTTCTATCCGGTGACGACCCAGACCTGCAGCAGGATACAGGAGTACAAGACTCTCTCGGTCCTGGCCGAACTGGGAGCCGGACTCCACAAGATGGCTTTCGACCTGAGGGTCCTCCAGTCCCCCCCCATCGGCGAAGTGTCGGAACCCTTCGCGCGGAATCAGGTGGGCTCTTCCGCCATGCCCTTCAAGCGCAATCCCATCGACTCGGAGAAGATCGATTCCCTGGCGCGGCTTCTCGCCGCCTATCCCCAGGTGGCCTGGAGCAATGCCTCCCTTTCCCTTCTCGAGAGGACCCTCGACGATTCCGCGAATCGGCGGACCATGCTGCCCGAGGCCTTCCTCATCGCCGACAAGCTTCTGAAGACCGCGAAAAAAATCGTGGACGGACTTGTCCTCGACGAGGCCGCCATCAGAAGGACCTACGAGCGCTATGCCCCCTTCGCCTGCACGGAACGGGTCCTCATGGCCATGGCGAAAAAAGGGGCCGACCGGCAGGAAACGCACGAGCGGCTGCGCCGGCATGCTTTGACCGCCTGGGCGGAAATCAAGGCGGGGAATGAAAATACATTGACTTCAGCCATTTCAACCGACGATTTTTTCCGAGCCCAGATGGATGACGATGCCCTGGCGGCCCTCATGAATATCGATGACTACCTCGGCGATTCGGTGGAACGAGCCGGAAAATTCGCCGACATGATCCTGGAAAGCATAGCGGTACTTGACTAATTTTTGCCCTCGGTGGTATCCATTTGTATGGGTAATCAAGTTCCGGTCTATCGCTTTACGATACGGGAGTTGCGGCCGGGAGCCAGGTCTTCGGCGGTGATCGTGCGCGGTGCGCGGCGGCTGGGCCTACAGAA
>CAZRYP010000323.1:0-882 GCA_964604295.1 uncultured Treponemataceae bacterium | reverse complement strand
AGGTCAGCGCCGTAGTGCGCTCTGAAATTTACTTTGTGCGCGGGAATATGGCGCCCGGGGAGCTCGAGCTTCTCGGGCGTTTTCTTTTTTCCGACCCTGTCACCCAGGAGTTCAGCGTGGAAGCCTGCCCGGCTTCCGGGACTCAGGGGGGTAATCTGGTTGAGATCGCCTATCATCCCGGCGTGACCGATCCCGTCGCCGATGAAATTCTCCGCTCGGCCCGCGAGCTGGGCATTTCCGGAATGGACGCTTCCTCCACCGGACAGAGATACGAAATCAGCTGTTTGGACGGCAGCAGCCTGCGCGCGGAGGAGCTGGGGTTGATCGCCTCCAGGCTTCTCGCGAATCCCGTCGTCCAGCGTTACTCCATCGGCTGCGTGGAACCCTCCTTCCCCGGCCTGGATGAGTCCAGGATCCCCATCACGATGATTCCCGTCCATATCCTGGACGACAAGGGGCTGGAAACCCTCAACGAAGAACGCCGGGCAGCCCTCGATTTCGGTGAGCTCGCGGCGATCCGCTCTTATTTCGCCGCCGAAGGGAGGCCTTGTTCGGACGTGGAATTCGAGATGATAGCCCAGACATGGAGCGAGCACTGCTTCCACAAGACCTTCAAGGCCCTCATCGACGTCGAGGGAGGCGAAAAAGCCGGCCTTCCCCCCCGCGTCGACAATATCCTCCGCAGCTACATAAAGGCGGCTACCGACGAGATCGCCGCCCCGTGGATAGTCTCGGCCTTCAAGGACAACGCGGGCATCATGGAGTTCGACGAGGAATACGATATTTCCTTCAAGGTCGAAACCCACAACCATCCCTCGGCGATCGAGCCCTTCGGCGGCGCCAACACCGGGGTGGGGGGAGTGATCCGCGACGTCATGGCGG
>CAZRYP010000322.1:0-2989 GCA_964604295.1 uncultured Treponemataceae bacterium | reverse complement strand
CTTGGCGACGATCTCCTCGAGCTTGTACACCGAGCGGGCCGGATAGCCTTCCTTCCTGGCCTTGAGCGCCCAGAAATCGGGCTTGTCGTATCCCGCCATTTATTTCGCCAGCTGTCGGTTCAGCCTTTCGATGAACTCGGCGGGCTTGATGAACTTGTGCCCCTCGGCCAGGAGGGCCTGGTCGAGAAGAATGCACGCGATATCCTCGGCGTCCTGGGCGGCGCCCGCGTCTTCCGGAGCCGCAAGCCGCCTGGCTTCCAGTTCCGCCAGCTTCCTCACGAGAAGATGGCCGGGATTCAGTTCCAGGATGGGCGCAGCTTCCGGCATATCCACATTCGAGATCCTCTTCATGAGTTCCCTGTACTGGAGGGTGGGATCGTCCTTGTCCATCACGACGCAGGAGGGACTCTTGGCGAGACGCTTCGAAAGGCGGACGTCCTTCACCTTGCCGCCGAGGATGCGCCTGGCGGCTTCGGCTGCCTTCTTTCCGGCCTCCTCATCCTGCGGGGCGTCCGCCCCGGAGGAGCCCAGGTCATCGTCGCTGTCGGCGTGGTTCACGCTCTTGAAAGCCATGCCGTCGAACTGGCCCAGGGTGGCGAAAGCGAGTTCGTCTATCTCGTCGGCGCCGATGAGGACTTCGATTCCCCGGGAAGCGAAGGCTTCGAGCAGAGGGCTGGCGCGCAGGCGATCTTCGCTGTTGCCCGTGACATAGTAGATGGTTTTGCGCTCTCCGGCCCTGGCCTTGTACTCTTCGAGGCTCGTCCAGCCTTCGACATCCGTGCTCTTGTAGCGGACGAGGCCCAGGAGGGTTTTCTGGTTCTGCCAGGCGGAGAGAAGCCCTTCCTTGGTCTGGGTGTTGAAGAGATCGATGAATTTCCTGTATTTTTCGGGGTTGTTCTTCGCCAGGGATTCGAGTTCCGAGAAGATTTTCTTGAGGGAAGCCTGCTGGATGGTGCTCATGACCCTGTTCTGCTGGAGTATTTCCCTGCTGACATTGAGGGGGAGGTCGTCGGAATCTATGACTCCGCGCGCGAAGCGCAGATACTGGGGCAGGATATTCGTTTCCTTGTCGCTGATGAAGACTCGCCGGACGTAGAGCTTTATGCCCTGCTGGCTCACGGGATAGTAGAGGTCGCCTGGCACCTTGGACGGTACGTAGAAAAGGGAGTTGTACTCGATGGTGCCTTCGGCCTTGGTATGTATCCAGAAAAGGGGCTCGTCGTCCTCTCCCGTGAAGGATTTATAGAAGTCGATGTAATCCTTGTCCGTCAATTCTGATTTCGGGCGCCTCCAGAGGGCACTGGCCGAATTGGTCTGCTCGTCGACGAATTCCTTCCCGCTTTCCTTGCCGTCCTTGTCGTACTTGGGTTCCTGCGACACGAGGTGTATGGGATAGGCGATGTGGTTGGAGTATTTCCGCAGCAGGCTGTCGAGAGCCCATCGGGAGAGGTACTCGGAGCCGTCTTCGTTCACGTGGAGCTTGATGTCGGTGCCGAAGCTCTCCCGGGCAGAAGGCTCTATCGTGAACTCGCCCTTGCCCGTGCTCGACCAGCAGAAGGCCGCTTCCCCGTTCGCCTTGCGGCTGATCACCTCGACCTTGTCCGCGATCATGAAGATGGAGTAGAAGCCTACGCCGAACTGGCCGATCAGATTGGAATTCTTCCTGTCCGCGTCCGAGAGCTTCTCGAGGAAGGCCTTCGTGCCGGAACGCGCGATGGTGCCGAGGTTTTCGGCCAGCTCTTCCTCGTTCATGCCGACGCCGTTGTCGGAGACGACGATGGTCCTGGCCTCATTGTCGACGTAGATCGTGATCTTGGGATCGAAGGATATGGATTTGAAGGCATCGTCCGAAATGCTGAGGTAACGGAGTTTGTCGATGGCGTCGGAGGCGTTGGAGACGAGCTCCCGCAGGAAGATTTCCTTGTGCGAGTAGAGGGAATGGGTGATGAGTTCGAGCAGCTGGGATACTTCGGTCTTGAAAGCGTATTTCGACATACATACCTCTCCTGAGATAGGGTGGTTTGAATCGTGTACTGCAAATATACTCAATTTTTTCCTTTTGATAAATGCCGGAAATGCGGGTTTCCCGCCCGCTGTTTGACATTTTCGGCGGCAGGGTGATAGAGTACCCTTGCTTCACCGTTTTCAAGCCAAGGAGATCCGGTTGCCCGAGGGCCTTCGCGAGTACAAGAAAAAAGAAAAACTCCTTTACGCGAGACTCGTTGCCGGCGCCGGGGCATTTTTCGGGGCTTTCATCACCGTCCCTCGCCGCGTCGCCGCCTGGGCCGGGCGGAAGACGAGCATCGTCGTCATACCCCACACGGGAGCCGCCTCGAGGCGACTGCAGGCGAGCCGCTTCGCCCTCGGGGCGGCGGGCCTGGCCTTCGTCGCCCTTCTGGGCTTTTCTGTTTTCGCGACCGGGAGGCATCTCACGACCCTGTCCATGCTGGATGCCGCCAGGCGCGAGCTCGCCGAATCGCTCGCGGCGATCGACGAACTCAGGGACAGCGCCGAGGCCCTGTCCGGTTCGGCGCTCCGCTTCGAGACGCGGCTCTCCGACCTGCTGTCGATCGCCGCGCGCAAGAAGGGGCAGGCGGTCGCGGCGGCTCCGGGCGAGGACGCGCTGCGAGCCGCCGGCCTCTCCTCCCTCCTCAACATGCCCGATTCGGGCGGCCTCGCCCTGCGCGAACTGGACAGGCTCAGCGGCCTCGCCGACTACCTCGACGCGGCGACCCCCGGCCTCGAGCAGATCGCGACCGTGCTGGCCGGCCAGAAGGAGATCATGTCCGAGATCCCCAACATCTGGCCTATCCAGGGCGGCACCGGACACATTTCGATGTATTTCGGCCAGAACGAAAATCCCTTTTCCGGCGGACAGTGGTATCTGCACAACGGCATCGACATTTCCACATTCAGGGTCGGGGATCCCATCATCGCCGCCGCCGACGGCAAGGTCATAGATGCCAGCTACGATCCCGGGCTTGGCAAC
>CAZRYP010000321.1:0-3009 GCA_964604295.1 uncultured Treponemataceae bacterium | reverse complement strand
CAGCAGGATGGCCACGAAGCCGGGCGCCAGTCCCCATCGGAAGAGTACCTGCAACAGGGCGCCCGCCGAAAAACACCCCGCCGCGAGAGCGAGCCTCGAAGGGAGGCTCAGCTTCATCATCGAAAACTCATGGTCCATCGTTTCACCTCATTTCCGGGACCGCTACGGCCGCTCTTTCCGGGTTCCCCGACGCGGCTCGCTCGAGTTCTCCGTAGCCCGCGTAGGTCCAGTACAGAGGACAGGCCGCCTGGCAGGCGGTGAAGGAGCCGCATCGTAGGCAGGATTCGGGCGCATAGCGCTTGTGCTTGAAATATGACGCGCGTTCCGAAAACCAGAGACCGGCGAAGTCCTCCTCGAGGAGATTGCCGAGCGATTCGGGGTAGGAGGAGCAGGGCAGGATATTCCCGGCGGGATCGACGCTCAGGAGGCCGTCTGCCGCGGCGCAGCTCTTGTTCCCCAAGCCCCTGGCCACAGGATTGTAGATACAGAGCGGCGTCGGCGAATACCAGTAAAATGTCAGACCCGCCGCATGCGCCCTCTTCCTGATCTCATCCACGAAAACGCCCGTCTCCGTGTAGGGGACGAAAAGCTCGGGCGCTCTCGCGGCATTGGCCGCGGGTATGTACAAGTTCATCGAAAAGCGGAGGACTCCCAGGTCCCTGAGGTAGGCGGGCATGGAAAAGAGGCTCTCCCTGTTGGGCAGGGTGATTGTCGAATTGGTTTGTACCCTGATCCCCGCGTCCGCGAGAGCCTCGATGCCCGCCAGAGTCCCGGCATGAGACCCGGGAGCGCCGCAGAGGCTGTCGTGGATCGCGGGATCGGGGCTTTCGAGGCTTACCTGGGCCGTCCTGAGACCGGCGCGATAGAGCGAGCGCGCCCTTTCGGGGTTCGCCAGCGTGCCGTTCGTTATAAGATTCACCCGCAGATGCCTTCCCGAGGCATAGGCGATGAGCGACTCCAGGTCGTCGCGCAGGAGGGGTTCGCCCCCCGTGAAAGAAAAGAAGGGAATTTTCGCCTTCTCCCTGAAAATATCGATGACCCGCTCTATCTCGCGCGTCTCCATCTCCCTCTCCGCCGCATTTCCATGTCCGCAGGAACCGCCGCTCCCGCAGCCCGCGTAGCAGAAAAGGCAGCGGTTGTTGCAGCGATAGGTGACGGCGATCTCGCCCAGGATGGGAAGCTTCGTGAAATCGAGGCCGTAGGCGACCCGCTCCGTCGCGACCTGGCGGCCTTCGCAAATGGCCTTGATGTTGGAGAGGAAGGAGGCTATGTCGCGCAACCTGGCTTCGTCGATCCCGCGAAGCCGCTCGAACAGGGCTCCGGAATCGAGCATCGCGAGTATCTCGAGGCCCGTCTTGTTCGTCTTGTAGACCATGTTCGGCGGAAGGATCACGACCTTGTCCTCCTCGCGGACGAAGACATAGTCGCGCACCGATTCCCAGAAACCGCGAACCCAGGAGAGGTCGGTCCGGCCATCCGGAACGATCAATGTCCGCCCCCGGAGACGCATGCCGAATGGCAGGCGGAATGGCAGGCGGAGTGACAGGCCGAGTGGCAGGCCGAATGACAGGCGTCATGGCAGGCGTTGTGGCAAGCAGAATAGCAGCCGCCTGCCTGGCTGGCCTGTCCGTCCTTGCCGGGAGCGAAGCAGCCCGAAAAGCAAGCCGAGGAACGCATGAAATCGGCATAGCCGGTGGACAGGGCCTCGGGAAGCCCGAGCCCCGCGAAACGGGCGGGATGGGCGTACACATAGCAATAGCCGTGCCAATAGTGCCAGTAGCGGTTGCGCCCTCGCCAGGAAGCAATTTCTTCGGGCGAACCCTGTCCGGCCTCCCTGGTCTCGGCTTCGGCCAGGATCCGGCGGTACTCGGCCTTCGTCGCGTCCATGTCGCAATCCCAGAGCTTTTCCTGGAGGCCACGGATGGTCACCTCGAAGAAATCCATCATCAACCCCGAAAGAACCCATCCTTGGGAATCGAAGCAGGCGAGAAAGGCCTCCTCGATTCCTTCGCGGGCCAGGTTCGGGCTTTTTATGGATATCCTCAAGGGACTCTCGCCGGCTATCCCGATGATTCCCTGGCTGACAAGGCCTTCGAGCATGATGGCCACGATCCTGGACAAGGGGAGCTCGAAGAGGAGGGCCACCTCGACCGGATGCAGGTCCGCGGCCACCTTGCCTTCCACCTGGTAGGTCCCCGTGAAGAGCTTGGGGGGCACCCAGGAGTCGCCCGCCCAGGAAATTCCTTTCACGAGGGCGGCCCGCTTTCCGTAGCGTCGCAGGCTGAGGACGAAGAGGAAGAGGGCGGCCGCGATGAGGACAGCCAGAACCGAAAGCGCGACAAGGGGATTCAGGATCCGCCCCGCTGCGCTGCCTTGCCCGTCCCCTTCCCTCGCGGAGTCGCCTTCACCTGGAGACGCGGCCGCCGCTCCCGCCGCCTGGCCTGTCCTGTCCAGGAGAGGCTCATTCAACCCGGCCTTTCCGTCTTGAGAGGCCGCGATGGGCAGGTAGCCGGCAGGAAAATAGAGTCGAAGGCGCTGAGTGGCCCTGGCCCTCGGCTTCTCCTGGTGGAAGCGGATGGTGAGATAGTGGGAGCCGTCCCCGCCCTTCGAACCGTAGAAATCCATCCTGTTTTCCGCGTTCACCGATTTTTCGGTCATGAGGGGGATGGAACCGCGCTCCGCATCCGTAAGGACCGCCCCTTCCACTTTCAGGGGAAGGACAAGCCTCACCGTGCGCGAGTCCATGGCCGTGTCCCATTCGACAGGGGCCCAGTCGAAATACAGGAGTTCGCCCGATTCGGGGCTGGCCGTGCTTCCCACGAGACCGGAACCCGCGAAATCCCCCGCGTAGTGGAGAAAGTAGTACGCGCTTCCTGAAAAGCCCTTTCCGCCCGCGAGGACGACATCGAATTTTCCCGACCCAAGGGCCTTGATCGAAAGGGGCTGCCTTACGCCGCCGGGAAGATCGGCATAACATCCGTCCATGTCCCAGACCGGTTCGAAGGCCTC
>CAZRYP010000320.1:0-3011 GCA_964604295.1 uncultured Treponemataceae bacterium | reverse complement strand
GCTACCGCGGACTTGGAGAATTCGATTTTGCAGTCATCGTCGACCTTGACTACCACGGTGCCTTCCTTGACGGCGTGAACCGTGCCATGGATGCCGCCGATAGTCACGATCTTGTCGCCCTTCTTGACGCCTTCGATCATCTTCTTCATATCCTTCTGCTTTTTGTTCTGCGGTCGGATGATGAGGAAATAGAAGACGACGAAGACGAGACCGAAAGTGACGAGAGTCGAGATCATCTGCCCTGTGGGGTTGGCCGCCGCGGCCTGAAGAAGGACCAAGCCTTGGGAAATTGCGTTCATATGCGATCCTTTGCGTAAAGATTCGAAAAAAAATACCATGGATAACGGAGACTCGTCAAGCTGAACATTGTTTTGGCCTCGGCGGGCAGAGGCCTCAGGCCGTGATGACCGTGCCCGCCTCGCCATCCACGGCCTTTGTGGCGTTCTCCATCGTCGTGATTATCACGCGCGACCCGCCCCGCCTTATGAAATCGCAGGCAGCCTCGATTTTCGGTCCCATCGAACCCTTGGGAAACTGTCCTTCGGCGAGATATCGCTCGCATTCGGCCACGGTCATGTGATCGAAGAACCGTTGGTCGGGCTTCTTGAAGTTGATGGCCACCTTGTCGACGCCGGTGAGGATGATCAGTTCGTCGGCGTTGATGAGGTTCGCCAGGAGGGCAGATGCCCTGTCCTTGTCTATGACCGCGTCCACGCCTTCGAGACTGCCGTCGGCCTCCCGGTAGACGGGAACGCCGCCGCCGCCCACGGCTATGACGATCTTGCCGTCATCGATGAGGTCCTTGATAGTGCCCTTCTCGATCACATCGAGAGGGATGGGGCTGGGAACCACCCGCCTGAAGCCCCTGCCCGGGTCTTCCTTGATCTGCCATCCGCGTTCGCGGAGTTTCTCAACCTGTTCCGCCTTGTAGAAAGGTCCTACATATTTCGTCGGATTCTGCATGGACGGATCGGCCGGATCGACTTCCACCTGAGTGATGACGGTCACCACCTGCTTGTTCACGCCTTGCTTCAACAAGGCATTGGCGAGGCTCTGCGCGATCATGTAGCCCATGGATCCCTGGGTGTCGGCGACGATGACCCCGAGAGGGGATGGCGGTACCTGGGCGCTGGCCGCTTCGTTGCGTATGAGGTGGACCCCGGCCTGGGGCCCGTTGCCGTGGGTGAGGACGACCTTGTGGCCCTCGCTGATCATGCCGACTACGGCGGCAAGGCTCTTTCTCGTATTGGCGAACTGCTGGGTTATGGTACCTTCGGTGCCCTCTTCTATTATTGCATTCCCGCCCATGGCGACAACGATAGTCTTACGGTTCGTCATCATCTCTCCTTGACGCGCCTTCGCGCGCAGACCTCGAAGTATATCATTTTTCGGCAATCAGGCAAGCCGGACTATGCGATATTCATATATTATATAATTATTTACAAATACTGGATATTTATGCTTTCCTCGCGAGCGGCGGCGGAATGACAAAGGACCTTCCGTGGTATATAGTGAGCGCATGATGATCGTGAGAGCGGGAGTCCTGGGCATGTGCATGGGCGTAAGGCGGGCCGAGGCCTCGGCCAGACAGGCCGCCGAGGAAGGGAAGCGTAAGGGGCGAGCCGTGTTCACCTACGGTCCCCTCATCCACAATCCACAGGCTGTGGCAGCCCTCGAGAAGGCCGGCGTCAGCGTCCTGGATCCAGAAGAATTCGACTCCGGGTCCCTGGACGACAAGGCGGCGGGATCGATAGTCGTCATACGCGCCCATGGCGCTCCTCCCGAGGCATTTTCCCACCTGAGCCGCCTGGGCGCCGAAATCGTGGACGCCACCTGCCCTCGCGTGCTGAAGAGCCAGAAGAAAGCCAGGGAACTCCTCGATCAGGGATATGCCGTCGCCATCGCCGGCGACCGTTCCCACGGCGAGGTCGCGGGCATCCTGGGGTATGCCCCGGGAGCCGTCGTCGTCGAGAACGCGGCCGAGGCCGAAGCCCTTGCCCAGGCATGGGTAGCCCGTCCCGTCGCCCTGATCGCCCAGACGACGATCAAGAAAAGCGAATATGACGCGATAGCCTCACGGTTCGAAAAGCTGAGCCCTTCCTTCCTGGCCTTCGAGACCCTCTGTCCGGCCACGGCGGACAGGCAGAAAGCCCTCGCCGAGCTCGCCGGCAAGGTGGATGCCCTCATCGTGGTGGGCGGGAAGAATTCGGCCAACACCCAGCGCCTCTTCATGGCGGCGAAGGAATCGGGCAAGCCCGCGTGGCACATAGAAACGGCGGCGGAACTTCCGCCGGAAATATTCGCTTTCGGGAAGGTCGGCCTATCGGCGGGAGCCTCGACGCCCGATTCGGCGGTGGATGAGGTGGAAAGGCTGCTCATCGAAAGGGGGAATCATGGACATGCTTCCTGAGCTCGTGGGACGGAGGGCTCGTCGCGCGCTCTCGGGGGAAACCCTCGACGGCGACACCGTCAGGCGGCTGCTCGAGGCGGCCACCCTCGCCCCCTCCTGCTTCAACAACCAGCCTTGGCGCATCATCGCCGCGGAAAAACGGGAAGGGAATTCCTGCTACGACGCCATCGCCGAATCCCTCACCCCGGGGAATTCCTGGGCACTGGAAGCTCCCCTCCTCCTCGTCTTCACGACGGGAGCACACCTGGACTGCAGGCAGGACGGAGGGAGGGATTATTCATATTTCGATCTCGGACAGGCCGCACTCGCCCTCCAGCTCCAGGCCCAGAGGGAAGGCCTCTACGCCCATCCGATGGCGGGATTTTCTCCCTCGAAGATGAGGACGGCTCTCGGCATCCCCCTGGAAATCGTCCCTCTCTGCGTGATGGCCGTCGGCAAGCCCGGCGATCCGGAAAAGCTGGCGGAAGGTCCCAGAAAGAGCGAGGATTCGCCGCGCAGCCGAAAACCCCTGGGCGAAGTGGCCTTCAGGGACAGCTATGGCTCCGCCTGGGAGTGAGGGAATGACACCGGTGAAAGTGATCGGCATCTGCGGCGGTTCCGG
>CAZRYP010000319.1:0-3017 GCA_964604295.1 uncultured Treponemataceae bacterium | reverse complement strand
ATCTGCCCAAGGCCAACTACAAGTACCTCCAGTCCACCGCGGAGGCCGATTATGTCCCGAACCTCACTACCTTCGCCGATGAGAGGCTCAACCTGATCGTCGCTCCCGGATTCCTCTTCAACAACGCGATGGCGGAAGTTGCCCAGAAGAACCCGACCCAGAAGTTCCTCATCATCGATTCCGTCGTCCAGGACAAAAACGGGAAAAATATCACCAATGTCGCCAACGCGGTATTTGCCGAACATGAAGGCTCCTTCCTCGTCGGCGTTGCGGCCGCGCTCAAGGCCAAAGCTGACGGCAAGAACACCCTCGGGTTCATCGGCGGTATGAAGTTCCCACTCATCGAGAAGTTCCAGGCCGGTTTCGAGCAGGGTGTCAAGGCTATCGACCCCTCCATGAAAGTATTCGTCGACTACGCAGGCGATTTCGCCGATCCTGCCAAGGGCCAAGCTCTCGCCCAGAAACAGTTTAACGCCGGCGCCTACATCATATTCCACGCAGCTGGCGGAACCGGAAACGGCATGATCAAGGAAGCGAAGGAACGCTCACAGAAAGGAGATGTCCGCTGGGGCATCGGCGTCGACAAGGATCAGTATGCCGACGGCCTGTACGGCGCCAAGTCCGCGGTGCTCACTTCCATGATGAAGCGCGTTGACGTCGCCGCTTACGAAGTCGCCAAGGCAACCATGGCGGGCAAGTTCCCCGGTGCCCAGGTGCTCACCTTCTCCCTCGCCAATGATGGCGTCGGAATCCCTGCCGCCAACCCCAACCTTTCCGCCGACATCGTCGCCAAGGTCAAGGAATTCGCCACGAAGATCAAGTCAGGCCAGCTCAAGGTTTCCGAAATCCCGGCCATGTAAGGTTTTCTACTCCAAGCGCAAGAAAAGGCTGCCTTTCGGGGCGGCCTTTTCTTTGAATTTTTCCCTTGGGAAAAAAACGCGGAACCATACGCATCGGGAACCCCTCCTTATTTCCGGATATTTCGTACTGGCGTGAAAATCGCCGATCATGATATACTTCCCCACCAACCAGACAGCAGGGGGCGCGAGGTGGCGTTCATCATAGAGATGCTCAATATTACCAAGGATTTTCCCGGTATCAGAGCCAATGACGACATCACCCTTCAGGTGGAGGAGAGGACAATCCATGCCTTGCTTGGAGAGAACGGCGCCGGAAAGTCCACCCTGATGAGCATACTTTTCGGCCTCTACAGACCGGATGGAGGCAGGATCAGGATCAGGGGCAGGGATGTCCACATCAGCGATCCGAATGTGGCCACCAAACTCGGCATCGGCATGGTTCATCAGCATTTCAAGCTCGTTCATAATTTTACCGTGACCGAAAACATCATTCTTGGCATGGAACCGCACAAAGGCCCACTCATCGATATTCGCCGCGCGGATGAGAAGGTCCGATCGATCTCGAAACTGTACGGTCTGGCCGTCGATCCAAGGGCGAAGATAGAAGACATCTCGGTAGGAATGCAGCAGCGGGTCGAAATCCTGAAAATGCTATATCGTAACGCGGAGATGCTGATTTTCGACGAGCCGACGGCCGTTCTTACACCGCAGGAAATCCACGAGCTCATGCAGATCATGAGACGCCTCGTGGCCGAGGGCAAGACCATTCTCCTCATCACCCACAAGCTCAGGGAAATCAAGGAAGTTGCCGATGTCTGCACGGTCCTTCGCCGGGGAAGGCATATAGGAACCTTGAAAGTGGCCGATGCGTCCGAAGAGCAGATGGCCGAAATGATGGTGGGGCGCGAGGTCAATTTCCATGTGGGCAAGAACCCCGCGGCTCCCAAGGAAATTCTGCTCAGGATAGAAAATCTCAAGGTCAAAAACCAGAAAGGTCTGCTTGGGGTAAAGAACCTCTCGCTCGAGGTGAGGGCAGGCGAAGTGCTGGGCATCTGCGGCATCGACGGCAACGGCCAGACGGAGCTTGTACAGGCGATCACGGGACTGGCCAAGGTCGAATCGGGGGAGATATATCTCAGGGACAAGGACATCTCGCACCTGTCGATAAAGGAGCGGACAGACCTCGGGTTGGGCCATATACCTGAAGACAGACAGAAGCATGGCCTTGTCCTGGATTTCAACCTTTCCGAAAACCTTATAATCCATAATTATTTCGAAAGACCTTTCGCCCATTTTGGGGTGCTCAACCGGAAGGCCATAGCGCAGAACGCGCTGCGACTCATTGACGAATTCGATGTCAGATCGGGCCAGGGCGGCGAGACGCCCGCGCGCTCCATGTCCGGAGGAAATCAGCAGAAAGCCATAGTCGCCCGCGAGATCGACAGATCTCCCGATGTTTTCATAATCGCCCAGCCGACGCGCGGTCTCGACGTGGGCGCCATCGAATATATCCATGAGCGTATCATAGCGGAGAGAGACAAAGGTAAAGCCATTCTTCTCTTTTCGCTTGAGCTGGATGAGATCATGGATGTCTCTGATCGGATTGCCGTCATTTTCAACGGTGAAATCGTAGGTCTCGTGGATGCGAAGAACACCGATGAAAATGAACTGGGTCTCATGATGTCCGGCGCGCTCAGGAAAACCCAGGCTGTGGCGCTGGGATCGGCCTCAGGGGGGGAAGCATGAAAAAACGTACCGAAAAGCTGCTGCTTCCTCTCATAGCCGTATTCCTCGGCTTTCTTCTGGGTTCCGTCGTCATCATCCTGACTGGGCGTTCGCCTCTTTCGATGTTCGCCGCCATGCTCAAGGCAGTGTCGGGCATCGATCTCGTGAACGATCAGGGCTTCAACCCACGCTATATCGGCGAATTTATAATCCAGTCCATGCCGATCATCCTGACCGGCTTGGCCTTTGCTTTCGCTTCCAGGACGGGGCTTTTCAGCATCGGCGCCGAAGGCCAGCTCATGGTCGGCGCACTGGCCGCAACCGCGGTCGCCTTGACGGTTCATGCCCCCAAGGCGATCCACCTGCCCCTGGTCTTGCTCGCCGCGATCGCTGCCGGCGCACTTTGGGGAGGACTTCCCGGCTTCCTCAAGG
>CAZRYP010000318.1:1903-3045 GCA_964604295.1 uncultured Treponemataceae bacterium | reverse complement strand
AGGGTCTTGTGGGTGGTGAAGACGGTCGCGTCGGCGATGCCGACCGGGTTGGGATAGACCTTGCCGATGGCCAGGCCGGCCGCATGGGCGATGTCCGCGAGCAGGAGGGCTCCGCAGGCGTCGGCGATGGCGCGGAACCGTGCCCAGTCGGGCGCCCAGGTGTAGGAGGTGAAGCCTGCGATGATGATCCGGGGGCGGCATTCCAGCGCCTGTTCCATTATCCTGTCGTAATTCAGCGTGCCGGTGCTGGGATCCACGCCGTAGGAGACCACCTTGTAGCGCTTGCCTGAAATATTGAACTCGCTGCCGTGGGTAAGGTGCCCTCCCTGGAAGAGATCCAGGCCCATGAGCGTGTCGCCGGGCTGGAGAAACGCGTCGTAGATGGCCAGGTTGGCGGCCGAGCCGGACAGGGCTTGCACGTTGGCTCGGATGCTCTCCACCGGGGCGTATTCATTGGCGAAGCATTGGGCTATTCTCCGGGCGGCCAGGGATTCGACGATGTCCACGTAATCGACGCCCTTGTAGAATCGGCGGTCGGAATACCGGCGGTAACAGGAGCGCTGATACTCGTCATCGGAGAGCAGCTCCTCGGTCTCGCGCATGGCGCGGGCCGAGGGATAGCCTTCGGCATAGACATTGTTGAAGACCGATCCCAGGGCCTGGCGGACAGCTTCGGGGGCATAGCTTTCCGAAGGGATCATTATGAGCTTGCGCGCCTGGCGCTCCGCTTCACCTTCGATCAGGCGGGCCACATAGGGATCCAGCGACTCTATGTCGCCGCGAAAGAGGAAATCGGGGGTCTGTGACAGGGCCATGCTTGTCTCCTTGGCAGGTATTCATCAGCTTCGCAACAGGCCGCGGGGCATGAAACCCGCGAGCGAATAAGGAAGGTGATGCTGGATATTCCGCTGTGCACTATGCCGTGTGGATCGTATAATTATTGCATCGATTCCGCCGGAAAGCTAGGTACCCCGTCATCCTTCGCGTCGGCCTATTCCCTGCAGGCTAGCTCATCCATCCTGCGGAGGCGGCGCGACAGATCGCGTGCCAGGTTCATCACGATGAGGGAGAACACCTTGGGGTCGATTTTCGAGATTTCGTAAAGGGCCCTGTTGGAAATCGTGACGACTTCGAGGGGTTCC
>CAZRYP010000318.1:0-1893 GCA_964604295.1 uncultured Treponemataceae bacterium | reverse complement strand
GATCGTGGCGATGCTCGGCATTATATCGATGAGTTCCATTTCGCCGAAGGTTTCCCCCTCGCCCAGTTCCGCGATGACGATACCTTGCTTGGATACGTTGACCCTTCCCCCGATGATGAAGTAGATCTTGTCGTTCGGGTCTCCCTCGCGCATCGGCATGTCACCCGCGTCGTACCTGGCATATCCGAAGAGAGGCTTTATGCGTTCAATCTGTTCGGGCAGCACGCCGCCGAACAGGGAATACTTCTGAAGCGCGTCAGAGTCTATCATCGGATCCTCCGCAGAATATTTTTTATGGCGCGGGCCGGCATCATCCTGCCCGCCTTATTCCCATTATAGCGCAATAATCCGGTTTCTGCCTTCCTCTTTTGCCTTATAGAGCGCTTCGTCCGCACGGCGCACCAGCGCGTCGGCCGAGGAGGCGTCGAAATCGGGCCAGGAGGAAGACCCGCCCGAAATCGTGAGAGACAGGACGTTGGATCCGTGCTGAAAAACTGTCTCCGACACGAGTCTCCGCACGCGTTCGGCTATCTGGAACGCATCGGTGATGGAAGCGCCCGGCATCACGATCATGAATTCCTCGCCGCCGTAGCGCAGGGCCACGTCGCCTTCCCTCAGGGCTCCCCTGATCAGCTTGGATACGTGCACGAGCACCTTGTCGCCCATGGGATGCCCGTAAGTATCATTCACCTTCTTGAAGTGGTCGAGGTCGAAGAGGCATATTCCGATGGGCGAACCCGATCGTATCGCACGGCCGTACTCTTCCTGGAGCCGAGCCATGCCGAACCGCCTGTTGAACATTCCGGTGAGGGAATCGTTGGCGGCAAGCTGCTGGATCTGGTCGTAGGTCAGGGCGTTCCGGAACGCGACCGCCATGGAGGAATTGACCAGGTCGAGAAAATGCCGCGCTTCATCGCTTATCGCCGAGGTCGATGCGAGCACAATGACTCCCAGGGAGACGTCATGGTACAGGAGGGGCTCCACCCACACGGATTTAGGTGTGAAATCCACGACAGCCCCGTCGATGACGAGATTTTCCGGGATATCGAGAATCTGCCTTTTCCCGCTCCTGATCGCCTCCGCCACCGCATCGCCCTTGATGATTTTCTGCGGCTCCTTGAGCCTGTGCGAGGCGATGACGAGCAGTTCGCCCTCCCTCTCCATGATGATGGCCCCAGCCGCCGTCGATGTGTACCTGAAAAGCGCGGGTAAGGTTGAATGGGCCAAATCGTCCAGTTCGGGACTCAAAGTGAGCATGGAGGTGAATTCCCTCACCATCAGCTCAGATTTTATGGAGGCGAAGAGGGAATTCACGAGGCTGTTGTATGATTTTGCGCTTTCCCCCAGCACGTCGGAGGAATCGACCGCGATGAGGCACTCCTCGGGCCTGCAGTTGCCGATGATATCCTCATGGCTGTCGTGGAGAAGATGGTTGGAGATATACCGCATCTTGTCGGCGAGAAGGCCTATCCGCCTTCCCACGACGTTTTTCGCCAGGAGGATGTTGGCAAAGCCTACGAGTATGCCGGCGGCCACGCAGAGGGCGATGAACCAGGGGGCGTAGGCCAGTTCAGGAGGAACTCCCAGCATCCCGAGGAATATCGGGAAGAAGATTCCGATCAGCACACCGAAGCCGATCATATATATGGCAAGATCCGTGAACACGCGTTTCGTCAGGCGAACCATAGTCGAATCTCCTTGGTGAAAAACTTATGCGAGAGCGTTCGCCACGCCGAAGGGGACATGAACGCAGGCCGCCATGGGACCCGCCCCCTCGAGATGTGTCAGCTGATCGTCGAAAAAGAGATGCGGTCTGAATACTTCCAGTATCCGTCGCTTTTCCACTCCGCCCAGGAAAAATATCTCATCGGTCGAAATCCCCCAGGACTTGAG
>CAZRYP010000317.1:560-3066 GCA_964604295.1 uncultured Treponemataceae bacterium | reverse complement strand
CCGAATTATTTCAATAGACGGGACCTTGCCTCTTCTATAAATATTCCATTCCGGGCGCCGAGGCTTTCAAATATTGCGTCGTGGTGATTGACCAGTGAAACACGGAGACTATAGTGAAGGCATGAAACTCCTGGTACTTGCGGCGGGACTGGGATCCCGTTTCGGCGGCATCAAGCAGCTGGCGGCGGTCGGTCCCCGCGGCGAAACCCTTCTCGAATACAATATCTTCAACGCGGTCGAAGCCGGGTTCGACAGCGTCGTCTTCCTCCTCAAGAAGGATATCGAAGAGGATTTCGCGAACCTTGTCCTCTCGCGCCTGCCTGCGGCCCTTCCCGTGGAGCTGGCCTTCCAGTCCGGGGATTCCTGCATCCACGAGGCCCTCCGCGGAGGGCTTCGGGGCGCCGGAAGGAAGAAACCCTGGGGGACGGGCCATGCCCTCCTATGCGCCAGGCAGGCGCTGGAAGGCGGCCCCTTCGCCGTCATGAACGCCGATGATTTCTACGGCAAGAAGGGGCTGGCCGCGATACATGGCTTCCTCACCGATCCCGGCCGGACCGGGGCCGAGTTCTGCCTGCCCGGCTACAGGATGGGAGCGGTGGTCTCCCCGAAAGGATCCGTTTCCAGGGCGATCTGCTCCACCGGACCGGGCGGACTCCTCGAGAAGATCGTCGAGCATACCCGGGTCGAGATGAGGGAGGAGGGCATCCTGTCCATCAAGGCCGATGGAAGCCGGGAACGGATATCCCCGGATTCCGTCGCCTCGATGAATCTCTGGGGACTGAGCCCAGCCGTATTCCCCTGGGCCGAGAGGCTTTTCTCCGAATTCCTCTCCGACAGGACCCATTGGGCCAAGGCCGAATTCTATCTGCCCACGGTCATCGGGAAGATGATCGACGCGTGCGCGGCGAAGGCCTGGGTCCTGCCCGTGGACGAGGAATACTTCGGTCTCACCAACCCGGAGGACATAGTCCCGGCCCGGCAAGCCCTCGCCGGGCGAGTCGAGCGGGGCGAATATCCCTCGCCGCTCTGGCCGGGGAAGCCGACAAGCCAGGAGGTCCGGCGATGAGCACTATCATGCGACGATGGGAGGGCCTGCCCGCCCTCTTCGATCCCTCGGGCACCGCGCACGCCAGGCTCTTCGCCTATCTCGACCTGCCCTGGGAAGCCCTTCCGGCCCTCGACGCCTACCTCGACATGCTCCTCGCCGAAGATCCCTTCGCCGAAGGCGGAGGGTCGGCGCGGGAAGAGGCCCTGATCGCCGGCGATCTCAGGGTCGGGCCGCGCACGCGCATCGAACCCGGCGTCCATATCGAAGGAGTGGTGCACATCGGCGCCGACTGCGTCGTCGAAACCGGAGCCTACATAAGGGGGCCGGCGTGGATAGGCGACCGCTGCGAGATCAGGCAGGGAGCATACCTCAGGGGAACCGTGCTGGCCGCCGACGGGGCCGTGCTGGGCCATGCCAGCGAATTCAAGCGCTGCGTACTTCTCGAGGGCGCCCAGGCTCCCCATTTCAATTACGTGGGGGATTCCATAATGGGCGTGAAGGCCCACATAGGGGCGGGCGTCATACTGTCGAACGTCCGCCTGGACAAGCGGAACGTGAGGGCGGCCCTCCTGGCTTTCCCCGGCGGAAACGGCCAGGCCAAGCCGACCCTACTCGATACGGGGCTGGAAAAGTTCGGGGCCATACTGGGCGACGCCTGCGAAGTGGGATGCAACAGCGTCCTCAATCCGGGAAGCATTCTCGGGGCGAGATGCAAGGTCGCCCCCCTGTCGCGGGTGAAGGGCAGCTGGGCGGAGGATTCCGTCATTTTGTGAGGAGGGAAGGGAGAGCGCATCGGGATCGGCGGCAGGGGGGCGACCGAGGGGCGGCTTGGGGCGCCGGACGGCTCACCCTCCATTCCGGAAAGCCCGGCATGGACAAAATCTCTCCATAGCCTGTACAATATGTCCCGGCGCGCAGGGATCGCAGACCAAGGATTGAATTCGAGCGGAGAAAGGAATATTCATGCACGGTGAACATCGAGTGCTCTCGAAACGCAGACTATCCGAAGAAGTGTACCGAATGGAGATAGAAGCCCCCCTCGTCGCCAGGGAGCGCAGGGCCGGGCAGTTCGTCATCGTCCAGTGCGACGAGAATTACGCGGAACGCATACCCCTCACCATAGCCGACGCCGACCCGGCAGCCGGCACCGTCACCCTCATCTTCCAGACAGTGGGCGCCAGCACCCATAAACTCGCGCTGAAGGAGCCGGGGGACGGCATCGTCCTCCTCGGTCCCCTCGGAAACCCCACCCATATCGAAAAATTCGGCTGGGCCGTCTGCGTCGGAGGCGGCATCGGCCTTGCCCCCCTCCACCCCATCGTCAAGGCGCTCAAGGAAGCGGGCAACAGGGTCACCGTCATCTCGGGAGCCCGCACCGCCGAACTCCTCATCATGCAGGAGGAGATGAACGCCCTGGCCGAGGAAAACATCGTCGTCACCGACGATGGATCGGCGGGG
>CAZRYP010000317.1:0-550 GCA_964604295.1 uncultured Treponemataceae bacterium | reverse complement strand
CCTCGTCACGGAGCCCCTGGGCGAGCTCTGCGCGGCGACGCCGCCCCCTGACATCGTGGTGACGATAGGCCCTCCCATCATGATGAAATTCTGCGCGGCGACGACGAAGCCCTTCGGTGTGAAAACCCTCGCCTCGCTCAACACCATCATGATCGACGGCACGGGCATGTGCGGCGGATGCAGGGTCACGGTGGGCGGCCAGACGAAGTTCGTCTGCGTCGACGGACCCGAGTTCGACGCCCATGAAGTGGACTGGGCGCAGATGATGACGAGATTGGGCGCGTACAAAGGACTCGAGCAGGCCGCGCACGACAAGTGCCATCTCGAGATGGCGGCGGAAGCCCTCGAGGCGAAAGATGCCGGCGCGGCCGGAAAGGCCGCGGAATGAGCCACATGGACAGGACAGGTTACGAAGACAAGGCCAGGATCGAGCTCGACAGGATCCATTCGACGACGCTAACGCCCAGGACCAGGCTGGCCATTCCCGTGCAGGACATGCCCAGCCAGGATCCCGACAGAAGGCGCGCCAACATGGGGGAAGTGGCCACGG
>CAZRYP010000316.1:0-3126 GCA_964604295.1 uncultured Treponemataceae bacterium | reverse complement strand
AGAGATTGGATGTCACGATGACGTCGAACTGGCCGGGAGCCCTGACGAGCTGCATGGCGCAGTTGTCGACGTACATATAGCTCGTCTCGACTCCGGGATAGTCCGCCGCGATCCTGCCGGCCACTTCCCGCCAGAGCCTCGAACTCTCCAGCACGTTGGCCTTGTCCACGACGCAGAGCCGCTTCCGCCTCAGGACTGCGGCCTCGAACCCCGCCCTGAGGACGCGCTCGATTTCCATCACGGAATAGGTCTCGGTGTCGAAGGCCGAAAGTCCGTCCTCGCTCCTTCCCCGCTTCCCGAAATAGAGTCCGCCCGTGAGTTCCCTCACGATGAGGAGATCGAAGGAAGGCGATCCGTCCCGGCTGCTGGCCTTCAGCACGTCCTCCCTGAGGGGACAGGCGTCCTTCAGCTGGGGCAGGAGCCTGGCCGGCCTCAGGTTGGCATAGACGCCCAGGCCCGCCCTGAGGCCCAGGAGGCCTTTTTCCGGCCTGTTGGCCGAGGGCTGGGAATCCCAGGCCGGTCCGCCGACGGCGCCCAGGAGCACGGCATCGGCCGCCCTGGCTCCTTCCAGCGTTTCGGGAGGGAGGGGCATGCCTCTGGCGTCTATGGCGCAGCCCCCCATGAGAAATTCAGTGAATATAAACCTGTGGCCGAAGCGGTCGCCCACGGCGCGCAGGGCTTCCCTGGCCTGGGCGACCACCTCGGGGCCGATTCCGTCTCCCGGTATCAACGCAATGTCGTAGTTCATCCCATCTCCTATCGGTCGCGGTCAGACACCGTCGACATCTTCCGATCTCTTCCTGGCCGAGGGCGAAGCCGCGGACAATTCCCATTCCATCGAGTTTATAGCCGCGATATAGGCCAGGATCGAGGCTTCGATCACGTCGGTGGAAAGGCCGCGCCCGTTCCACTGGATTCCGTCCAGGCTTACCTTCACCGTCGCCTCCCCCTGCGCGTCCTCGCCGCCGGTCACGGCGCCGAGCTCGAAGGAGTCGAGGTCCAGTTCCTTGCCGATGATGCGGTCTATCGCCGTGAAGGCGGCGTTGATGGGGCCGTCGCCCACTGCCACTTCCTCCCGGGAGTCGCCGTTCTTATGCTTCAGCCGTATGGTGCAGGTCGAACTCAGGGAGGAGCCCGAATTCACCACCCAGCGATCGAGGGACCAGGTTTCGGGGATCGATTTCACGGAACCGACGACGAGGGCCTCGATGTCGCGGTCCCCAACCGTTTTTTTCTTGTCGGCCAAGGCCTTGAAGAGGGCGAAGAGACCGTCGACATCGAGGCCTTCCGGCTCGAAGCCGAGGCTCTTCAGCCTTTCCTCGAATGCATGGCGGCCCGAGTGCTTGCCCAGGACCATCCTGTTGCTGGGGAAGCCCACGGACTCGGGCGTCATTATCTCGTAGGTCATCCTGTTGGCGAGGATTCCGTGCTGATGGATGCCCGCCTCGTGGGCGAAGGCGTTCTCCCCCACGATGGCCTTGTTGGGCTGGACCCTGACGCCGGTCACCTTGGAGACGAGCCTGCTCGTGGCGTAGATCTGGGTCGTGTTGATGCCGCATTCGAGGCCGAGCAGGTCGTGCCTCGTCCGGAGGGCCATGACGAGTTCCTCGAGGGAGGCGTTGCCGGCCCGCTCGCCCAGTCCATTGATCGTGCATTCGAGCTGGTCGGCCCCGGCCAGGGCCGCGGCGAGGGTATTGGCCACGCCGAGCCCCAGATCGTTGTGGCAGTGGACCGAGATTATCGCCTTCTCGATGCCTGGCGTATTGGCCTTCACGTAGGCGACGAGCCTCCCGAATTCCTCGGGGAGGGCGTATCCGACGGTGTCGGGAATGTTGAGCACCGTGGCGCCCGCCGCGATCACCGCCCCGAATACTTTGCAGATGAACTCGGGGGAACTTCTCGAGGCATCCTCGGCCGAAAATTCCACGTCGCCGCAGAAGCGCTTCGCGTAGGCGACGGAAGCTACGGCCCTCTCCAGGACTTCCTCGGGCGACATCTTGAGCTTGTATTCCATGTGGACGGGCGAGGTGGCGATGAAAGTGTGGATTCTCGGGTGTTCGGCGTTCATGATCGCCTCCCAGCCCGTATCTATGTCGCCCTTCACCGCCCTGCAGAGGGCTGCCACCGAACAGTTCTTCACCACGGCGGCGACAGCCTTGACCGCGGCGAGGTCCCCGGGACTGGCGGCGGGAAAGCCCGCCTCCATGACATCCACCCCGAGCTTCTCCAGCTGCCTGGCCACTTCCACCTTCTCGCCCAGATTCATGCTGCAGCGCGGCGCCTGTTCCCCGTCCCTCAAAGTCGTATCGAAGAAATATATCTTTCGTGACATGTCGTTCTCCTGAAAAAGCCGATTTCAGCGATTCACGCGCGGATCAGTATCTGTCCGCCGCGAACTCCACCCAGCCGCCCGATCTGACCATGGCGAGCTCGAACTCGCCGAGACTAAGGGGGAGTTGCAGTGTCCCCGCGAGGTCGGAGCTGAAGGTCATGCTTCCCGCCTCGAGATCGAGGGAGAGCCGCGTTTCGCTTCCCGAGAATCGGGAAAAGAGTAGATCGAGGGATTCCCTCGGCACTTCGACGGCGACCATGCCGCAGTTGTACATGTTCCTCCGGAAAATCCGGGCGAAGCTCTCGGCCACGACGACATGGATGCCGTTGGCTTCGAAAGCCCAGGGCGCGTGTTCCCGCGAGCTGCCACAACCGAAGTTGGCCCTTGAGACGACGGCCCCCTTGCCTTTGACGTCCCTCGCAGGGTCGAAGCCCTCGAGGACGAGATCTTCGAGGCAGAAGGGCTTGAGGGCCTGCTTGGCGCTCTCGTTCAGATACCTCGCCGGTATGATCTCATCGGTATTGATGTCGTTCCTGTCGAGGAAAAGGACCGTTCCGCCGAGTGCTTTCATGCCTGCGCTCCTTGCACGCTCTCCGCCGTCGCGATATGTCCGGCCACGGCCGTGGCCGCCGCGGTCGCCGGGCTCATGAGATGGATCATGCCGCCCTTGCCCATTCTTCCGTTGAAATTCCTGTTCGTCGTGGAGGCGCAGACCTCGCCCGAAGCCAGGACGCCGTTGGACATCCCGAGACAAGCCCCGCAGGTGGGATTCGAGACGCAGAACCCCGCCTCCA
>CAZRYP010000315.1:0-3146 GCA_964604295.1 uncultured Treponemataceae bacterium | reverse complement strand
CGAAGACGTTGGTCTTCTCCACGGCCATCATAAAGGTTCTCAATGTGTCCATAGGGTTAACCTTTCCATGATTCGTTTTTCGGTTCTTCTGAAAACAAAAAAAGAAGGGGGAAGGGAGGACTCCCTTCCCCCGAAACCTCTCTCAGAGAACGATCTTCTTGCCGTTGCGGTCCACCATGTCCTTGTCGGTGTAGTACGCAATCTTCTCAGACTTCATGTACTCCCACTGGGACTTGAAGGCCTTCATCGCCAGCGGGTCCTTCTTGGCCCAGGTCACCCAGAGCTCGGGAGCGAACTTCTGGAACTTCTTGATGTCCGACTCCTTCAGGCGGATGATCTCGCACCCCTTGGCCAGGTACTTGGGAATCGCATCGAGGTCGGCCTTCTGGATCGCCGTGTAGTGGTCGATGGAGTGCCAGGCCACCGCCGCTTCTAGCAGGACCTGGAGGTGCTTGGGCAGCGCCTTCCATTTGTTCATGTTGATGTTGATGCTCATCAAGTCGACGGGCTGGTGCAGGCACGGCGTCGAGGGAGGGCCGAGGATGATGTACTTGGCGATCTCGGCGAACCCCAGGTTGTAGTTGATCGCCCAGCCGACGAAGTCGGAGGCGTCGATGACCCCCTTCTCCAGGGCCGGATAGACCTCGCCGCCGGGGAGTAGGACCGTGGAAACGCCGGCCGCACGGTAGATGTCGGCGATGATGCCGCCCGGATACCGGATCTTCTTTCCCTTGAAGTCCTCGAAGGAGCGGATCGGGACCTTGGAGTGGATCAGGTTGTCGTCGTGCTGGACCGGCCCGAGGTACATCATGTTGTGCTTTCCGTAGCCCTCCCGGGCGATCTCCTTCCCGCCGAGGTAATTATACCACGTGTCCCACTGGTCGGGACGGTCCAGGGCGAAAGGGTAGGAGGACAGGAAGGTGCAGGCCGGAACCTTCCCGACCCAGTAAACGTCGAAGCTGTGGTAGGCGTCGAAGACGCCCGCCTTGACGGCATCGAACATCTCGAAGGTCCCGACGATCGCGCCGGCGGGGAGACATTCGATCGTCAGTTGTCCCTCGGTCATCTCGGCCACTTTCTTGCCGAAATCCTTGAATTTCTCGTACCCGATCGTCCCGGCATCCCAGGCGGTCTGCATCTTCCACTTGATCGGCGCCGCCGCCGACAGGCGCATCACGCCGGGAAATCCCATGACACCGGCGGCGGCGCCGGTCGCCACAGCCGCGGTCTTCAAGAAACTGCGACGCGATCCTTTTTTACCTGTGATCTTTTCTTCCTTGATTTTCTTGCTCATGGACACTCCTCCTTCTTCGAATTTAGGTTAGGTTTAACTTTTTTCTCCCCCCTACCGTTCGAACACTGCAAAAAAACGGTTCACTCAAAAGAAAAGGTTGATCATCTATTGCAAGTAACGTGGATAGTTACCACTGCCGCCATGTCATTGTCAAGAAAAACCGTTAGCAATGCCGTCGGGAATCGACGTCATCACGTCAAGTCACCTCCTGACATTTCCGTCCCTCCCTGATTCGAACCCGTACCCTTCTCTCACCCCCTTCCGGTCCCCATTGAAAAGACATCGAATCCATAGACCGGCTATTCTAACGGTTCAACGCCTTCTGCAGTAGCTGGACAGGGTGCAACACCTTGATCGCAGGATCGAGGTGGTTGGAAATGGTCAGGTTGCACCCCGGGCAGCAAGTGGCCAGAACCTGCGCCTTGGTCTCCCGGATATTGTCCACCTTGCGCTTCGTAATCTTCCGCGAGGTGTCGGCATGCTCCACCTGGAAGGAACCGCCGCCGCCGCAGCAGTCGTTGGCGCCGGGGAGTTCAACGTATTCGACGCCGGGTATGGCCTTGAGGACATTCCGCGGCTGGGCGCTGATCTTCTGCCCCTTCACCAGGTGGCAGGGATCATGGTAGGTGACACGAAGTTTGTTACCGCTTACCTTCATCTTCGGCAGCCATTCCTTGTGCTCGTCGATAAAGACGGTCACGTCCTTCAGCTTGCCGGCCAGCAGTTCCGCCGCCCGGATCTCCTCATCGGTCACCTTCTCGCCCAACTGACGCAGGTCGCGGAGCAGGTGGGTATACTCGTTTTTGAGCGCCGCACCGCAGGTGGCGCAGTCGACGACGACGGCATCCACATCCTCGCGGGCAAAAAGTTTCAGAGTGTCCCGTATGCACTGGATCGAGGTGTCCCTCTCTCCGGACATGAAGATGGGAAGGCCGCAACAGGACTGATCCTTGGGAATGATCACCTCCACGCCCATTTTCTTCAGGACATCCACAACGGCCTGGCCGATCTCCCCATAGATGTAGTTCGTGGCGCAACCGTGAAAATATAAAACCCTCGCTTTCGCTTTTCCTTCAGGCTTGACGACGTCAGGAACCGTTGCAGCAAAGGGTTTTTCGTTGAAGGGCGGAATCCTCTCCACGTTCAGGGCGCCGGCGTTGAGCTTCGATTCGATCCAGGGGCCGCCGAACATACTGCGCGCCCACTTTCCGAACCAGGCCGATGTGGACATCATCCACTTACTGGCCAGAAGCTGAAACATCATTTTCTTCTTCCAATCGATGCCGTAGCGCTGCGCTGCCCGCCAGCGGACGCCGGAGAAGAGGTGATCGCCGTGGACGCCGCTGGGACAATTGCCACGCACGATCCGCACAGAAGGCAGGTAGAGAAGAACGCCTCCTTCACATCCTCGGACAACTCCAGACTGCCTTCGGAAAGGTAGCGGGAGAGCTGCACCTTGCCTCGCGGCGTCGCCTCCTCCAGCAGGACTTCCTTATAGACCGGACAATGGGCGATGCACAAACCGCATTTGATGCAGTGATAGATATTTTCTCGGGTATTTTCACCGAACACTTCTTTCTTTTCCATAATTCAATGACCTCTTCATCCGCTGATCAGGAAAACCCGGAGGGACCCTCCTGCGGTTTTAAGCTCAGAGTCCCCCGACAAATCGCCCCGGATTCAGAACGCCGACCGGGTCCACCTTCTCCTTCAGGCGACGCATCACTACGTAATCCGTCCGCGGCCGCCCCCAGACACTGATTTTTGCCTTCAGCTCGGTCGGACAGGATTCCACAACGAGATTGCCGTCATGTTTCACCGCTTCGGCGGTGAACTTATCGATCAGATCGAC
>CAZRYP010000314.1:0-3161 GCA_964604295.1 uncultured Treponemataceae bacterium | reverse complement strand
CGCCGATTGACACGCATCGAGGGCTTTGGTAGGATTGCCACCTGTCGGAGAGCGTTGGGTGGGCGATTAACTCAGCGGGAGAGTGCTACCTTCACACGGTAGAAGTCATTGGTTCAATCCCAATATCGCCCACCGAACGCTCTCTTTTTATCCTTCCGTGCCTGATTTTGCGCGGCTCGGCCCGGCGGCAGGCCGGTCAACCGGCCTGCCGCCTTCCATAGTATAGCCCTTTTATTCCGAAAATTCCACAGGACTCCCCCGTTTCGCCAAAGTCCTGTCCTCGACCTTCCCCAGGAGCCAGAGAAGTCCGGCCGAGATTCCCGCCACCGCCCCCACGAGAGGCCAGACCGTGCCGAGCCCGGTCGCGTCTATGAGCTTGCCGATGACGGGCGGACTTATCATCCAGCCCAGCCCTCCGATGAATGGCAGGACGGCCTGGAATCTTCCCCTGTGCGAGATCGGCGTGTGGTTCGCGACATAGGCGCCTTCGTTCGTCGCGTTCACTATCTCGCCCAGGGTCCAAAGTATGGTCGAAAGGTAGAAGAGCCAGATATTGCGCGCCAGGCCTATCATCCCGAACCCCACGGCATAGAAGAGTCCGGCCAGCGCCACCGAGTTGATGGGCTTCCACTTCCTGGAAAGGGCCATGACGGGCGTCGAGAGGAAGATGACGAGGACGGCGTTCAGGGTCATGAACGAGCCGAAAATCGCCGCCCCTCCGACGCCGAACACGGCCTTCGCCTGCAGGGGCAGGGCGAAGCGGTGCTGGGCGTAGACGAAGCCGTACCAGGTCGTGATCATCGTGAAGATGATCAGGAAGGGCCGTGACATGAGGGCCTGGACGAGGGTGCCCTTGTGGGCTTCCTCCGTGCTTCCCGAGCCGATGGTGGCGTCTATCTGCTGCTGGGTGGGCCTCGTCTCGGGCACTTTGAGTCCCACGATGAAGGTAGCCGCGAAGACAGCGAGGGCGTTGCCCCAGAACAGCCAGGACGAGGCGTGCTCGAAGAGAAAGCCCGCGATGAGGGAGCCCATCGCGAAGCCGAGGTTGTGGCCCAGGTAGGTGAGCGAGAAGGCCGTGCGCCTGTTGTCCGGGGTGGTGAGATCCATCATCATGGCCGATCGCGCGGGGTCGGTGAGGCCGTCGAAGAACACGCTCGCCAGGATGAGCCAGGGAACGAATTCCGAGAACGCCGCGAAGCCGCATGGTATGTACAGCGCGGCCGAGATGATCTGGGTCACTACCATGAGACGCTTGCGCCCCAGCTTGTCCGCCAGCTTGCCGCCGATGAAGTTGCCCGGTATGTAGACCATGGAGATGAGGAACATGAATGAGCCCGCGTCGCCCTGGCTCATCCCGAGCCTGCCCGTGAGGTAGAGGGTGAGGAAGGGGAAGACGAAAATTCCCACGGAGTTGACCACCGTGACGAAAAAGAGGGTGTAGAGCGGCTTCGGGAGGCCTCTGTACACGCCGAACAGACCCTCGGCCTTCGAGCCGAGGAACTTGGCTATTCCGGAGATGCCCGGATTTTTTTTGGCTTCGATGCCCATGATGTTGTTGCTCCCGCATCGCGTGCGGTGCCGCTCCGGACAGACCGAAGTCTTTCCGGCATGATGATTGCGCTTTCGTCGCAACTGACTGAGTGCGCGGAAGGCTTAAGGATGCGAGAAAGTGGGGTGTGCTTTCTGTACTTGAGCCTTAAGCAGCTTCGCGTACTATTCGGGACGAGGTCTTTGCATTTACAAACACTGCTTTGGCTCCTTTCTTGAAGATTGCGTGTATCGTCGCAGATTTTCATGATATAGTCAAGGCGAAATCCTGAGACAGGCGGAGGGCTTCCATGGAGGATCTTTTATTCCCGGATGACGTGATGCGTCTCGATACGCTGGATCCGGGAAAGGTTTCCCGCAAGGTGAAGGCTCACGGGGAAAAGACGATGCTCGTCGAGGTGCTGTTCGAGGCGGGAGCGGTGGGAAATGCCCACCAGCATCCCCACGAGCAGCTGTCGTACTGCCTCGAAGGCGAGTTCGAATTCTCGGTCGGCGGCTCTTCCTGGAAGATGAAGATGGGCGACAGCATCCTGATACCGGGCGGTTCGGTCCATGGCGTGGTCTGCCTGGCGAAGGGCCGGCTCCTCGATGTGTTCTCGCCGCCCCGGGAAGATTTTTTGGCGCGTTGAGCGCGACAGGAGGCGGACATGAAGGGGGCCATGGGCAGAATTCTCCTCGTCGATCTCGGGAAGGGGACTTTCGAGCCGAGGACTGTGCCGGAGGAAATCTATCGCCGCTGCGGGGGGGGGATCGGGCTGGCCGTCCGGCTCCTCATGGACGAAATACCCGCCGGGGCGGATCCCCTCGGTCCGAACAACGTTCTCGCCTTCATGTCGGGAGCCCTCACCGGCACGGGGGCCGTCATGACGGGCCGCTGGATGGTGGCATGCAAATCGCCGCTCACCGGCGGATGGGGCGACGCCAACTGCGGCGGAACCCTGTCTCCGGCCATAAAACAGTGCGGCTATGACGGGATCTTCTTCAGGGGCATTTCGGTGGAACCCGTCGTTTTCGTGTGCGACGAGGCGGGTCCGAGGCTCGAGCCCGCGGGGGATTTGTGGGGTAAGGATGCCGTAGAGACCGAGGAAATCCTCGCTTCGACCTGCAAAGGCAAGAAAAAGCCGGCCATAGCCGCCATCGGCTATGCGGCCGAAAACCTCTCGCTCATCTCCGGGATCTCCAACGACGGCGGACGCTACGCGGCGCGCTCGGGCGTCGGCGCGGTCATGGGGTCCAAGAGAATCAAGGCCATCGTCCTTTCGGGGAGCGCCAGGATTTCCTGCGCGGATCCGCGGAAAGTGACGGAACTGTCCAGAAAATTCGCGTCGGCCGTGAAGAAATCCACCATACCCGCGTTCGTCAAAGGGAAGCATCTCGCCTTCGTGGGGAAGATGATGGGGCTCCCCGTCGTGTTCCGCGTCGACGGGATATTGAGCACGGCTTTCTTCAAGCGGTGGGGAACGATATTCAACAATACAGGCGGGGTGGCCAACGGCGACACGCCGGTCATGAACTGGGGGGAAGGCTCCTCGCGGTTTCCGAAGTCCAGCTACGAGCGGCTCGGAGTCGACTATGTCGCGCAACGCGAGTCCAAAAAATACCACTGCCACTCC
>CAZRYP010000313.1:0-3168 GCA_964604295.1 uncultured Treponemataceae bacterium | reverse complement strand
CTAAACCGGTGCCGATCCGCCAGCGACGGACATGGCCCGAAAGGCGGCCCTCACTTCCAGCGGGTGAAAGCCCTCGCGACAGTCTCCCCGCCCCTGAGGAGGACGGAGCGTTTCCCCCCGGAGGCCGCGTCGTCGGTCCAGAGGGCTCTGATCTCCTCGCCGGCCTTCGCTTCCGAGACGAAATCCACCTTGATCCTGGCCGCCTGCCCCGAAGCCTTCGCATCCGCGGGCAGGGCGTCGCAAAGCCAGTCTATGAAGTGGGCGTTGTTCACATGGCCGTTGTAATCGATATGCCGCTGCCCCACATCCAGCCTGAAGGATTCTTCCCAGCCCGCCGGCTCGCCTTGGGCAAAATCGGGAAAGTCCTGGAGGCCGGGCGAGAGATCGGCGAAGGGCGAGGGAAGCTCCCCCTTCATGGCCGGGTCGAGTATCCTCTCGGGACGCAGGGGCTTCCTTCGTTCCAGATCAACGATGAAATAGTCGTAGAGCGCTCCGGCCAGGAGGCGGCCTTCGGCGGAACGCAGCTCGAGATACCTCATGGCGAAAATTCGGTCGGTACCGGCCGGCCAGGTCCGCACGACCACCTCCTCGCCCGACCTGGGCAGGGCATCGATCTCGATGTCGATGCGGGACATCATCCAGGTGCGGTTCAGGGCGAACATGGCGTCCATCCCGACGCCAAGGAGGAACGCGTGGTCGCCCGCGGCTTCCTGGAAGTAGTTCGCGAGGGAAAGCGGCCTGAAGGGGCCTCCGTAGTTGCAGTCAAAGCCCCTGACCCTGTGTCTTGCCTCGAATGGTTGTACTGACATGTCCCGACACTATACCAGCATCCCACAATCCCGGAAAGTCATGCTATACTTTTGCCGGAGGCCCAGCATGTGCGGAATAGTCTCGCTTATCTACAAGGCGGAAAATCCGGAGATGGGAAGGGAGGCGGAAGCCCTCCTGCGCCGTCTCGAGTACAGGGGCTACGATTCCACCGGCGCGTCCTTCATCGATGACACAAGGAAAATAACCCTTCTCAAGAGGACGGGAGCCCCCTCCAAGGTCTGTCCCGCCCTCGGCATAGGCGGCAACTCGGGCCAGCGCTTCATAGGCCAGGTGCGCTGGGCCACCTACGGGGCGGTGACCGACGTGAACAGCCAGCCCCATCATGTCCGCTGCAAGATCGAAATGGTCGGGGCCCACAACGGCAACATATCGAACACCGACTCGCTGAAGGCATGGCTCTCCTCCAGGGGACACGCCGTCATATCCGACAACGACGGGGAGATCATCGTGCATCTGGTCGAGGAGCATTACGCCTCGAACCGGAACCTCTCGAGCGCCGATCTCGCGGGCATGAGGCAAGCCTATTCGGCGTCGGGGCTGCGCGACGGCGTGCCCGACGGGGTGTTGAGGATGATCGACGCCATCAGGAAGGCGGAAGCCCTCGCCGAGGGCTCCTACGCCGCGGCCGTCGCCGACCCCAAGCTGCCGGGCGTCTTCGCGATAAAATCGGGATCCTCCCTCTACGCGGGGGTCGGCACCGATGCCCGGGGCGATTTCATCGTCGTCTCCTCCGACCTCACCTCGGTGCTCTCCAAGACCCGCGCCCTCATCCCCCTCGCCGAAGGGGAGGGCCTCTGGTTCACCGAGAACAGCTATCTCGTCTTCAATCTGCGCGGAAGCCCGGCCTTCTCCCGGCCCAGGCTGAAGCGCTCGAAGCTCTCGGTCAGGGACACCCAGCTCAATCCCCGGTTCAGGCACTACATGGAGCAGGAAATACAGGGAAGCCCCGCCAATCTGGACCAGATTCTGCGGTACTACTTCCGCAACCCCAGGAAGGAGGCACTCGGCGCGATTTTCGAGGAGAGGAAGGACGAATGCAAGGAATCGGCCGATGCCCTCGCCGCCCTCTCGGAAAAATTCGGCGACGACCTGCTCAGGACGGAAATGGAAGCGGTATTCGCGTCCCCTCCCTGGGCCGACGTGTCGGCGCGCGTCGCGGCCGCGGGCAGGCTGCCCGAAGCCAGGACGGCTTTCATATCGGACGAGGCCGAACTGCTCGCAGAACTGGCCAGGCTCACGCCGCGACGCGCCGTCGACCTCGCCCTCATGGATTCGATCTTCGTGTGGCGCAAGCGACGCGCCGTGCTGCGCTACCTCAGCGAACTCAAGTCGGCCCTCATAGAGACGAACAACTCGGGAGGGAGGATCTATCTCGTCGCGTCAGGTACTTCCTACCACGCGGCGCTCACGGCGGCCTATTTCTTCAACGGCATCGCCAAGGTCCCGATCTACCCCTGCAATCCAGGAATTTTCCGTTCGATGTACTTCTCCTGCCTCCGCGACGACGACCTCATCCTGGGAATCACCCAATCGGGGGAGACGAAGGATCTCGTCGACATTTTCCAGGACGTCAAGGAGAAGAAATCGGGCATCAGGCGGGCCTGTCTCGTCAACAACGAGAATTCCAGGATTCCCCAGGAGCTGTCCGATTTCTACCTTCCCATACTCTGCGGGCCCGAGATCGCGGTGGCCGCGACCAAATCCTTCATGAACCAGCTGGCCATCCTTTTCCTCGTGGCCTCCAGCCTGGTGATGCCGGAAAAGGAAGTGAAGGGCAAGCTCCTCGCCGCGAAGAAGCTGCTGGGCGAGAGCATGGAAGCCGTCACGGGCGATATCGAAACCGTGGCGCTCCGGCTTTTCACGCGACCATCGATACATATACTCGGCACGGGACTCATCGGGCTGGCCCGGGAGGGAGCCCTGAAGATCCGGGAAGTGGTCCTCAACCATACTGAGGGCTACGACGCTGCGGAGTTCAAGCACGGTCCCAATACCATACTGGGGAGGAACACCCTCTTCTCTCTCTCCGACATGGAGGAGCTGCTCGACGAATGCAAGGTCCTGGCCGCGAAGGACAAGACCCTCGCGACATCGACGGCGCGGGAAATCATCAGGAAGCACCCGGCTCTCGTGGAAAGTCTCTTCAAGGGCTATCCCCTCGTATTCGTCTGCCCGCCCGACGACCGCGACATAAGGATAACCATCAGCCAGATCCACACGCACAAGATCCGCGGCGCCGACATAATTCTCATCGCGGAGCGCCGCCAGGATCTGGCCCTCGCCGTCGCGGGAAGGCCTATGGGGGAAGATGCCTACTGGTCGAAGAACATAGAGATA
>CAZRYP010000312.1:0-3171 GCA_964604295.1 uncultured Treponemataceae bacterium | reverse complement strand
TGGGCGTCACCGCCGGCGGTCTCATCGGCGTCTTCGCGACCCTCGGGTTCTTCTTTCTGATGATTCTGCTGGCCAACGGGATATCGGGAAGGCGCGGCGGCTGAAACATTTCGGAGGCCGGCGTCCCGAGCGCCTTATCGCACCGCGGGGGCGCGGGGTTCCATGATCCTCAGCAGGATCCTCATGTAGGATTCCATCTTCTGTTCCAGATCGTAGGCGCCCTCGTGGGTGCACCAATCGTACACGATGCCCCTGGCCACGATGAACATATAGTCGGTGGCTTCCTCGGGCGACAGTTCCCTGGAAAACTCGCCCCTATCCTCGCCCCTCGCGAGCACCTGCCTCAGCAGCTCCTGCATGAACCTGCCCTTTTTCACGAAGATTTTGTTCTTCGTGTTGTAGAGCTGGTTTATGTTCGGGAATCCGCGGTTCAGGTTGTAGTGCGCGTAATACCGGAAATAGGTGATGACCTGCTCGAAGGCGGAAAGCCCCGAAGCGTCGGCGCTGTACAGGGCGGGAGCCACTATCGTTTCGAAGTACTCGTCGGCCTTCTTGAAAATGTCGTAGAAGATGTCTTCCTTCGAGTTGAAATAGTGGTAGAAGGTGCCGATCGACACTCCCGCCTTGGTGGCGATCTGCTCGATCGTGGTATTCGAGAATCCCTGCTTTTCCATCAGGGAGACGGCGATGGAATAGAGGAGGGTTCGGGTCCTGTCAGCCTGAAGCTGTCTTGAAGTTGGCTCTTTCTTGGTCACGTCCGGCACTTCCCCAATTCAACCGACAGAATACGGGTGTGAATCCATTTCCGTCTTGATATCACTACGTCTGGACAGCTTATGTGCCAATGAGCCCCTTGTCAAGTTTGCGCGGGCTCCTGTGTGCGCGGGCGCCTCCGGGGAACCCGCGGCATCGGCGAGACCCGTTTTATCTGGCCCCCGCGGTCTTTCTCCTCTGGGTGAGCACGAATGACGCGAGTATGACGAGGGCGGCCAGCCCGGCGGCGATCCACACGGGAGCGGAGTAGGCCGAATCGACCTGGCTGCGCTTGAGGACGATCCCGGCATAGGCCCAGATCACGACGAGGGGAGCCGCCACCTGGCCTTTCAGGAGGGAGAAGCCGAGAGCCACGGCCAGGCCGGCGACGATCACCACCACGGTCCAGAGGCGAGGGTCCAGGCCGAAGCCGTTCCAGCCGGCCTTGACGAGGAGGGCCGTGGCGTTGGCTATCGTGGCCACGGAAATCCAGCCCAGGTAGACGCGGAGGGGTACGGTGAGGAAGAAGCGGCGCCCCGCTCCCGTCCTATCGTCCAGGATGCCTCCCTTGGCGATTTTCCTCTGGCTGCCTTGCTCCAGGGCGATCAGCGTGCCGAGGATGACGAGCATGAGGACCATGGCAACGCCGACGAGCCTCCAGTGCCAGGCGAAAATCCAGGCCACGTTGGCCGCCATGTTGGCGATGAAGAGGCCGGCGTCCCGCCCCGTCCAGGCGGTGGGCGCTTCGGCTCCTTTGCGTCCCGGGGCCGCGTTCCTGCCCCAGGCTTCGCGCATCGCCGTGACGACATAGCCGGCCAGCAGCAGGTAGATGACTCCCCAGACGGAAAAGGTGATTCCCGCCGGGACGAAAAGGTTCGGGATTTCATCGGAGAGGACGCCAGTGTTGGCCCCGTTCAGGGGCAGGGCGTTGGCGAGCGCGTTCACCGCGAGCACCCCGGCGAAGGAGAGGGCGGAAATGACGGCCGCTATGCGCAGGTTCTTCCCGCGCGCGGATCCGAGATTCGTCGATTTGTCGTTCATGTCATGGACTCCTTGGACTTTTTGTATATTCAGCAGAGTGAATATACTGATGCCCCGCCCGGCGGTCAAAGCCGCCCACGCCGCGGGCTCCGAAACCCGCGCGCGAATCAGGCCCGGCCCAGCTTCCTGACTTCCCTGAGGAGGAGGGAGACGGTGATCGCCGTGGAGAGGAGATCCGCTAGGGGGAAGGCCAGCCAGACGCCGGCCAGGCCGAGGAAGCGGGGCAGGATGAGCACGAGGGGTATCAGGAGGAGGAATTGCCTGGACAAGCCCAGGATCAAGGCCTCGGTGCCCTTGCCCACGGATTGGAAATAGACCGAGCCCGTGATCTGTATGGCCGCGAAGGGGATGAAGAGGACGACTATCCTGAGTACGCGGGCGCTCGAGGAGATGAGTTCCGGGTCGCGGGTGAAGAAGCTCATCCCGAGCCTGGGCAGGAGCATCATGAAGGCGTAGCCGAACAGGGCCAGCGAAAATGCCGTCAGGACGGTGGTCCAGAGGCTCGCGCGCACCCTGTCGAAGCGCTTCGCGCCGTAATTGTAGCCTGCGATGGGCTGGAATCCCTGCACGATGCCCAGGACGGGCATGATCACGATCATGAGAAGCTTGTGCACCATCCCATAGGTCGTGATGGCCTGGTCCCCGCCGTACCTGCCGAGGGACGTGTTGACGAGGAGCATGAGGAGGCTCATGCCCGCGCTCTGGAGGAAGGAGGGGGTACCCAGCACGACGCTCTTCCCCAATATTCCGAAATCCACGCGCAGGTAGGAGCGCCTGATGGGAACGACTGTCCTCTTCGTCGCGTACCTGGAGAAGAGGTAGACGCAGGATATCGCCTGGCTTATGACGGTGGCGATGGCGGCGCCCTTCACGCCCAGGCCGAATCCGAAGATGAAGAGGGGGTCGAGGACGGTGTTCAGCAGGGCTCCTATGAGCATGCCCACCATGGAAGCCTTGGTGCTCCCCTCCGAGCGGAGAAGGTTGTTCGCACACATCGAAAGGGAGAAGAAGAAGAAGCCGGCGCCGACGATGCCCAGGTATTCCATCGCGAGCGGCATGATCTCGGCGCTGGCGCCGAAGAATCCGAGGATGGGTCTCATGAAGAGGAAGAGAACCGTCACGATGAGGAGGGTGGCGAGGACGACGGCCGCGTAGGCCGTGCCCAATGCCTTGGCCGCTTCGTCGGGGCGCTTTTCGCCGAGCCTTCTCGACACGATGGACGCGGTGCCGACGCCGATGGCCTGGGCGATGGCCGACACTATCATCTGTATGGGGAAAACGATGGCGAGCGCGGCGATGGCGAGGGGACCGACGCCCTGCCCCACGAATATCGTGTCGACGATGTTGTAAAGGGCGTTCACCATCATCCCGACGACG
>CAZRYP010000311.1:0-3177 GCA_964604295.1 uncultured Treponemataceae bacterium | reverse complement strand
AGAACATAGCCCTGGGCTATTACGCTTTCCTTCATCGTCGAGCGTTTTCTTGAAACTTGAAGTCGGGTCACGAATTGTCACGGATACAGCAATCCGATATGCATCAGGCAACTTATAGACAGCAAGGCAGTCGTTCAGGGTCGAGGAAAACGGAATAATCCAATTCAACCTAAATTGAAGTTCATAGGCAGGCCGTCTTCTGTTTTTCATCACGATTCACAAATTCCTCGGTGACGAAGGACGAGAAGGAACGGAGTACGGGCAGTTCGTCAGCATAGGGAGCGCTGCAAAGCCACGTCCTTCTGATGAGAGGGGTCCCGTCGGGCCAGTGCAGGGGTTCGACGCAGAGTTCCTCGAGTTCCTTCAAGCCGATCGAAGGGAGTATAGCCCAGCCGAGCCCTTGCTGCACCATTCGTTTGCATGTATCCATGGCATCGACGACTATGGAGTCCCGGGAAGGACGGGAAAATGTCGTCCTCCACCACTGTTCGATCAAGCCCTGCAATGATGTATCTGTTCCATAGACGACGCGAGGTCGATCGGGGAGTTCAGTTATAGGAACAGTCTTCCGCGACACGAGACAAATAGGTTCCTCGCAAAGAAGCCGCTTGTTGTATTTCCATTCGTGCTCGCCTCGCACGATGGCGATCGACACTTCCTCACGCTCCAGCAGCCGTACTACCTGGTTGCTTCGCCCCGTCTGGAGAAAGATTTCCACCTCGGGGAAACGCTCCAGAAAGACTTTGAGCAAGTGCGGCAATTCGTAATAGGCGAAGATGGCCGAACTCCCGATGCGCAAAGGCCCCTTCACCTTATCATTGAAACTGGTCATGCGCTCCTTGGTGCGGTCGAGGCGGAGAATCATCTCATTGGCGTAGTCCACGAGGAATTCCCCCTGCGGGGTGAGTATGACGCCATTGGGTGTCCTGATCAGGAGTTTTTCCCCAAACTCGGCTTCCAGCTGCCGTATCCTGTAGGTGAGAGCTGGCTGCGAAAGGTAGAGACGTTCCGAGGCGCGCGTGATGTTGCGTTCCTTGGCGATCATCTTTAAAAGAACCCAATCCTGACTGTTCATATAGACTCCTCGGAATCACCATAAAATATTTTTATCATAAAATATAGAAATAAAATATTATACTTATTGGAAAAGCAATGCTAGTCTGCCTTCATACTGGAAACTCAGAATGAGGGAGAGCTGGGCAATGGGCAAGAATCTTTTGGAAAAGCTCGTCGAACCGCACCTGGTATCGGGAATACTGGTTCCCGGAGAAGAAATAGGCATAATAATAGATCAGACCTTGACTCAGGATGCCTTGGGCACGATGGCGTATCTCCAGTTCGAGGCGATGGGCGTCGATCGCGTAAAAACCGACTCGATCTCATATGTCGATCACAATACGCTCCAGGACGGTTTCGAGAATGCCGACGACCATAGGTATCTCAGGACCGTAGCCGACCGCTACGGGATAAAATACTCCAAACCGGGAAACGGCATCTGCCATCAAGTTCACCTGGAACGTTATTCGAAACCGGGCCTGACGCTCATCGGCTCGGACAGTCATACGCCTACCTGCGGCGGCGTCGGCATGCTGGCCATGGGCGTCGGAGGCCTTGATGTGGCGACAGCCATGGCCGGCGGCCCCTATTTCTTCAGGTATCCCAAGCTTGTCCGCGTCGAACTGAAAGGCCGTTTGCCCGCCTGGATTTCCGCCAAGGATGTGATACTCCATCTGCTCCGTATGCTGACCACGAAGGGCAACGTCGGCGTAGCCCTCGAGTATGGCGGTCCAGGGGTAGCCACACTGAGCGTCCATGAAAGGGCGACGATCGCCAACATGGGCACCGAACTCGGCGTCACCACCTCGATCTTTCCCAGCGACGAAATGACGCGCGATTTTTTCGACGCACAGGGGAGGGCAGCCGATTGGCTTCCCCTTCTGCCTGACGCCGAGGCTCGGTACGATCGCGTGATAGAAATCGACCTCTCCTCGATAGTTCCCATGGCTGCCTGCCCTCATTCACCGGACAATGTGAAGCTCGTGGGCGAACTGGGGGAAATCAAGGTAGACCAAGTGATGATAGGCAGCTGCACGAATTCCTCGTATAGGGACCTTGCTGTCGTCGCGGGCATTCTCAAGGGAAAGAAAATCCACCCGGACATCAGCCTCGGCATCGCGCCGGGGTCGCGGCAAGTTCTCGCCATGGTTACGCGCGACGGCATCCTCGGCGATCTCATAGCTTCGGGGGCCCGGATACTCGAGACTGCCTGCGGCTTCTGCGTCGGCTGCGGCCAGGCCCCGCGCACGGGATCCGTTTCGGTCAGGACGAGCAACCGCAATTTCGAGGGGCGGAGCGGCACCAAAGACGCATTCGTCTACCTTGCGAGCCCCGAAACCGCGGCAGCGGCGGCTTTGACAGGAAAGCTCGTCGATCCTCGAACCCTGGGCATCCCGTTCCCCGCTTTCAAAGCGCCGGAGAACTACCCGAAAGACGATGCGATGGTACTTTTTCCCAGCTACTCTCCTGGCGTAGAGATATTCCGCGGCCCCAATATTGGGCCACCTCCCTCCAGCACCATGATGCCCGATATCCTCCGCTGCAAGGTAGCCGTGAAAGTAGGCGACAAGATCACGACGGACCATATAATGCCCGCCGGATCCCTTCTCAAATACCGCTCGAACGTGCCGAAGTACGCACAGTTCGTCTTCAGAGATCTCGAACCGAAATTCGCAGAGCTGTGCAAGGCCAATGCCGACGCGGGCTTTGCCTCGGCCATCGTCGCCGGATTGAGCTACGGACAAGGCTCCTCGCGGGAACACGCCGCCCTCTGCCCGATGTCTCTCGGCGTCAGGCTTCTTCTGGCGAAGAGCGTCGAGCGTATACATGCCGCCAACCTCATCAACTTCGGCATCCTGATGCTCACCTTCGAGAATCCCGAGGACTGGGAAGGCATCGAGGCCGGCGATGAACTGCGGATTGACGAGGTGCGCCGCGCGATTAATAAAAAATCGATCAAAATCATACATGAGCGAACAGGCAAGATACTGCGCGCAGAATGCAGCCTGACGGCAAGACAGAAGGATATTGTCCTGGCGGGAGGGGCGCTCAACCGCGCTGTCCCCTCCAGAGCGGACACCAGGGAGGAATTATGTTGAAATCAGTGCCATGTACTATTTT
>CAZRYP010000310.1:0-3193 GCA_964604295.1 uncultured Treponemataceae bacterium | reverse complement strand
CCGCCGCCATCTCCAAGCGGATAAAGTTAAAAATCGGGGTCTGACCCCATTTTTTAACTTTCAAGGAAAGGAATTCCAATGAGAAAATTATCTTCAATACTTGTCACCGGTGGTTCGGGCTTCATAGGCTCGAACTTCATCCACTGGCTTTTCGCCCGGCCCGACTTCTCCGGCCGCATCGTCAACCTCGATGCGCTCACTTATGCGGGAAATCCCGAGAGCCTTGTGGATATCGATACTGAGTTTGGCGGCTTGAGGTATTTTTTCGTCAAAGGGGATATCGGCGACAGGAGTTTAGTCGAGAAAGTCTTCACCGATTATCAAATTGATACGGTGGTTCATTTTGCCGCCGAAAGTCATGTGGATCGTTCTATTCTTGGGCCTGAAGCGTTCATTAAAACGAATGTTCTTGGCACGTATACATTGCTCGATGTCGCGCGCACAGCCTGGGTAGCCGCGGCCGGTCATAGTAGTTCGGCCGGCAATATCCGCGACGACTCCCTCTTCCATCATGTGAGCACTGACGAAGTATTTGGCTCCCTGGGTGACTCTGGCTATTTCACCGAAACTACACCCTACGATCCCCGTTCGCCCTATTCGGCATCCAAAGCCTCCAGCGACCATCTGGCCAAAGCCTACTTCCACACCTACGGCCTTCCGGTCACCGTCTCGAACTGTTCCAACAACTATGGACCCTACCAGTTTCCCGAAAAGCTCATCCCCTTGATGATCCTCAACATGCTCGAAGGCAAGCCGCTTCCAGTCTATGGCGACGGTAAAAATATCCGCGACTGGGTCTACGTGGAAGACCACAACGAAGCGGTGTGGACCATCATGAATCGTGGCCAGGCTGGCGATACCTACACTATCGGTGGCGAGAACGAATGGGAGAATATCACGCTCCTTCATCGTCTCATCGAGCTTGTTGCCGAAGAAAGCGGAAAAAGTGTCGATTCGCTGAACGCGCTCATCACATACGTCAAGGATAGGCCTGGTCACGACCGTCGCTATGCCATCGATTGTTCGAAACTCAAGGCCGAACTTGGCTGGAAGCAGCATTTTACTTTCGACGATGGCTTGAGAAAGACGGTGCGCTGGTATTTGGACAATAAAGGATGGTGTTCCCGCGTACGTTCTGGTGAATATAGAAATTGGATAGAGAAAAACTATGAACTTAGGGGGAGTGCCCCTGATTCCCCGCTTTTGTAACAGACTGCACAGCTAGCGAATTTACGTGATATAGTGAAAACCATGAACCGGAGAATGCTAATGCCTAAATGTTCCATAAAATCCACGATAGTTGCCTCAATACTGATATTCGCTATCGGCGCCTTTCCGAGTCTCGGCGCCCAGACCATGGACCAGGCGGCTATAGCGCAGGCGCTGGCCGCCCAGGGCGCAACTAGTGGAACCGCTCCGACCACGGCGCCCGCACAGCCAACCGTGAACTCCCTCGCTGTACCCGGGCCTCTGGCCTCCCCGGGGGCACCGGCCACGGCCGGCGCGGCAACCGCCCAAACCGACGCCACCCGCTCTCCGCTCGAAGCTATGTTCGCGGGTATGGCCTCGGGCCTTGGCACTCCTGCACAGGAACTTTCCCAGTTCGGCTATTCACTCTTCGAAAAGCCCACCGCGCCTTCTCTTGCCTCCATCGGCGACGATTATGTGCTGGGGCCGGGCGACAGTCTCGTTCTCTACCTCTGGGGCGATCCTGTCGATATCAAGGAAATCTCAGCCTCCTATACCCTCTCGGTCGACCGCAATGGAAATATCTTCCTTCCTCCCGCCGGACAGATCGCGGTCTGGGGCCAGGATCTTGCCACCGTGCGAACCATCATCAAGAGCATGCTCGATCGGCGCTACAAGAAGCTCGAAATGAGCCTCACTCTCGCCACCTTGCGACAGTTTCCGGTCTTCGTGTCTGGCTATGCGGGGAATCCCGGCACCGTGCTCGCTTCCGGGGCCGATACGATCCTCACTGTCCTCTCTAGGGCGGGCGGGATCAAGAAGACGGGTTCGCTGCGTAATGTCGTGATTACGAGGCAGACGAAGGGCATATCCGAAAAACTGGAAATCGATTTCTACGACAGCCTGATGAAGGGCCTTCCCATAGACTTGCGTATTCGCGAGGGCGATTCCCTCTTCGTGCCGGGCATCGGTCCCGTGGCGGCCCTGGCGGGGGAACTCAAGCGGCCGGGCATTTATGAACTGAAAGGCGACACCAGCATCGCGACCGCGCTTGGGCTTGCAGGCGGTGCCTTGCCCTCGGCTCGTTCCGGCGGCGTGACGCTGCTTCGCTTCTCGGAATTGGGCAAAAGCCTTGTCTCGGGCGATCTGTCCAACGCTTCCTTCTCCTCGAAACTCGCTTCCGATGGCGATTTCGTCTATTTCGGCAAGGTCACCGAGCTTCTTGTGGGCCAGGCGCAGGTGAGCGGTCCGGTTAAATACGCTGGCCGTTATGAGATTTCTTCTTTTAAAACATTAAAGGAACTCTTAACTAAAGCCCAGGTTGTGGCTGAAACCAATCTCTTCTATGGCCGCGTTTACCGCATGGATCTTTCCGGCAGGGACAAGTCTTTCGCCTTCTCCCCCCGCGACGTTTTAGCGGACGCCGATATTCCCCTCGCCGAATTCGATAGGGTAGTGCTGTACCGCTACGACGATGTGGGACTTGACCCCGATTTCGACCGCTTCGCCGATACCCTCGTGGTATCGGGCCCGGTAAAATACCCCGGGTTCTATCTCTATAAGGAAGTCTCGACGCTAGCGGGTCTCCTCTCCAATAATGCCCTCACGCTCGACGCCAATCTCTTCTATGGCGAGATAATCCGAAAAACCGCCTCCGGAGCTGAGGAATACTTCACCTTCTCGCCGCAAGAAATTCTCTCCGGGGCGAAGGACTTTACGCTCGCGAGGCTTGACAGGGTGCGCTTCGTGAAGCGCGGCGAGACGGCAGGCGCTGCGGCTGCTGCCATGGTAGCCCATGATTTCGACAAATTCCCCGACGCGGTCAGTCTCACCGGCCAGGTTTCCAGGCCGGAAATCTATGCCCTGGGTTCGGGGCTGAAGCTCTCGAAGATTCTGACGAAAGATCAGACGCTTTTGGACACGAACCTCAACTACGCTGAGATAACGCGCCTCAAGGCCGATGGAAAGAACGAGTATGTGACCTTCAGGCCTTCCGAGGTGCTGG
>CAZRYP010000309.1:1067-3206 GCA_964604295.1 uncultured Treponemataceae bacterium | reverse complement strand
GTCAGAGGATAGGCATCGCCCGGGCACTCATCATGGGACCGGAATTCATAATAGCCGACGAACCCATTTCGGCCCTCGACGTCTCCATCAGGGCCCAGGTACTCAATCTGCTTTCCCAGATCCAGAGGACGAAGGGTCTGTCCCTGATGTTCATAGCCCACGATCTCTCGGTCGTGCGCTTCATCACGGACAGGATAGCCGTCATCCACCTGGGCCAGATCGTGGAGTTGGGCGAAACGGAGGAAATCTTCTCGAAACCGCTCCATCCCTATACGAGAGCCCTGCTCTCGGCAGTGCCCCTGCCCGATCCCCGGCGCGAGAAGGGCAAGAAGTCCGTGCCCTACGACCCGTCCTGCCACGATTACAGCTCGGAGGCTCCCGCCTGGAGGGAAGCGCTGCCGGGGCATTTCACGCTCGGAAACGCGGAGGAAGTCGAAGCCTGGACGAAACGCTATGTCTGAGGAGATTGTCCCGGAGCCCTCCGCCTAGAGAGTCCCGCCTATGCCGAAAAGGGAATACATGACGATGGACGCAAGGGCGAGAAAGGCCGAGGCCGAGAGGAGCAGGCGTCGGGCTCGCCTTCCCGGCGATGTGCCGGGCGCCTTGTCCCGGGCCGCCTGTGGATCTCCGGTTTCGGCGGCGGCGTGGACGGAGGCAGGGACGCCTTCACGGCGTTTCATGAAGGAGTCGTCGCGCAGGTAGAGGATCCAGGCGACAAGAAGATAAAAGCCCATGAGCGCGACCGCGACCCACTCCACATAGTACATCTTGCCGATCAGCGCGAGACCGACGAGAAAGCTTGCGGCCAGACTCAAGGCCCCGAGCGCCGAGCCCGCGGCCATGTCCCTGAGGGCGGCTTCGCCATGTTCACCGTGCCCCTCGGCGCCAATTCGATCCATCGCAGCATTCTGGCGGCTTAAATCCTTCCTGTCAACGTGGTAGATTCTGAGCGAAGGGACAGGGAACCTTCATGGAGGGCGGAGTATGGAGAAGACGAGAGGGGCCGGCGTGGTCGAAGCGGTCGAAGCGGCCTGCAGGCGCGTCATGGCATTCCCTGGAGCGCCCCTGTCCGGCCTCGCCGCCGTCCTCATCAAGGATGGAAGCGTCGCGTGGGAAGGCTATTTCGGCGCGAGGCGCTTCGACGCCGATGGGAGGAGGAAGCTTCGGCCCGTCGACGCGCGGACGCGGTGGCGCGTCGCTTCCATTTCCAAGCCGACGGTGGCGCTGGGTATCATGCGGCTCGTCGAGCGCGGCATCCTGGATCTCGACGGTGACATATCCGACTATCTGGGCTATCCCTTGCGCAATCCCCATTTCCCCGGCATGGCCATCACGGCGAGGATGCTCCTGGGCCATACATCCAGCCTCAGGGACGCGGACTTCTACTTCCCCCCCCTCGGGCACGCCCTGCGGGACCTCTTCGAACCCGGGGGCAGGTACTACGACGGAGGCCGGCATTTCGCCGGTCCCGACTCACTGGCGGACAGGTCCCCCGGCGCTTTCTATACCTACTGCAACCTGGGTTTCGGCCTCCTGGGCAGCATCATCGAGAGAGCGGCAGGGCGGCGTTTCGACCTCTACATGCAGGAGGAAGTATTCGGGCCTCTCGGCATCGATGGAAGCTTCAACGTCAACCTCCTGACGGACGAGGGTTTTTCCGGCCTCTCCCCCGTCTACAGGAAATGCCCGCCCGACAGGGAGGACGGCTGGGATGCCGAAGGGCCCTGGCGGCCCCAGGTCGACGACTACGGCGGCATGCGTCCTACCCTTCCCGTGCGCCTCCGGAACATAGCCGGGGAAAGACCTTCCCTGGAGGACTACAGGCTGGGCGAAAACGGATCCCTCTTTTCGCCCCAGGGAGGCATGCGTATCCGCGCCCTGGATCTCGCCCTGATAGCCCGGCTCTTCATAGGCGGAGGGGAGGTGGAGACGGCCCGCGGCAGGGTCCGCCTGCTCCGGGAAGAATCGGTGCGCGCCATGATGACGCCGGGATGGGAAAGACGGAGCGACGGCGGCAACTGCGAGGAAGAGCACAGCCGCGTCTACGCGACGGGCATCGGCCTCCAGAGGCCGACGGGACCCGGAGGCGGTCCGGCCCTCTGGGGCCACCGCGGCAACCCCTATGGCTTCCTCGGCGGC
>CAZRYP010000309.1:0-1057 GCA_964604295.1 uncultured Treponemataceae bacterium | reverse complement strand
GTCGACCGGAGCGAGCGGTCAGGCTATGTCTACATGATCGGGGGTACAGGGGCCGATCCCGATCTGAATAGGGACCCGAAGAGCGGACTCAGCATATGGGAGGATCCCCTCGGAGGAGCCTTGGAGGAAGCGCTCAGCTCGATTTGAAGCGTCGGCGCACCTGGAGCTGTTCGGGCGGCGCCTCGGCTATCTCGGCCAGGCGCTTTACCCTCCTGTAGAGCAGCTCCTGGGCCGAGGAGGGCTTTTCCCCTTCCTGAACCTCCACCGATTCCCATGATCCTCCGGGCAGCATCCTGTATGAATGCTCGGTGTCCCTGAAGTAGGTATCGAGAATCTCCATGCATGCGCGCTTCAGCTTGTCGTCGAGGACGGGGAACATGAGCTCGATGCGCCGGTCCAGGTTCCTGGGCAGGCAATCGGCGCTCGACAGGTACAGCTCATCCATCCCGCCGTTGCGGAAATGGAAGATCCGGGAATGCTCGAGATAGCGCCCGACGATGCTCCGCACTTCGATGGACTCCGAGAGGCCGGGGAGGCCGGGAAGAAGGGTGCAGACCCCCCTCACGTTGAGCCTGACGCGCACTCCGGCGCGGGATGCCTCGTAGAGGGCGCCAATGACATCGGGATCGGCCAGGGCGTTCAGCTTGGCTTCGATCAGGCCCGGCGATTCGGGAGAGGATCGCTGGATCTCCCTGTCGATGAGGGAGAGGATCCTTTTTTTCAGGTCGAAGGGCGCCACGGCGAGATGGGTGAGGGGCTGGATCGTGGAGTAGCCCGTGAGCATGTTGAAGAGAGCCGATGCCTCCCTGCAGAGATCCTCGTTGGAGGTGAGTATGGAAAGGTCGGAGTAGAGCCTCGCCGTCCTGTCGTTGTAGTTTCCCGTCGAAAGATGGAGGTACTTGCGGATCGAGCCGTCCTTGGTCCGGCGTATCACCAGGCCCGCCTTCGCGTGCACCTTGAGCCGCGCCACTCCATAGGTGACGATGGCTCCGGCCTGCTCGAGGGTGGAGGCCCAGGTGATGTTCCTTTCCTCGTCGAAACTCGCCTTGAGCTCCAC
>CAZRYP010000308.1:0-3215 GCA_964604295.1 uncultured Treponemataceae bacterium | reverse complement strand
CGCCCTTCCCCGGGGGCGATCGCCTTGATCGTCGTCCTGGCGACATGGGGATTGGCCACCGCCGTGGGACCGCCGACGCAGCCGCCCGGACAGGCGAGAGCCTCTATGTAGGGGATATCGGAGTGCTTTCCGTTGTCCATCTCCTCGAGGAGGGCTATCACGTTGCCGATGCCGTCGACGGACACGGCCCCCGGGATGTCCAGGGCTTCCAGCTCCCCGTCGGAACGGGCCCAGCCGAAGCCGGCGCCCAGCCCCCTCACCCTCGCGAGCCCCTCGGGCTTCCCCGGGCCGGCCGCGCCGGGCTTGAGCCCCTTCCTCATCGCCGCGTAGATGTCCTGAAAGGAAAAGACGGCATCCACCTGAGAGCAGGCATAGCCCAGCGGAACCTTTATCGCCGTCACCTTGGCCGTGCAGGGGCTGATGAAGAAGACGCCCACCCTCTTGTGCCCCACCGGGGATCCCGGCATGGCCCCGGCGGCGGCGAAGCGGCGCCTCACTTCCCGGGCCGCCACTTCGACGGGAGGGAGGTAGGGGACGAGATTGGGTATGAGGGACGGGAAGCGGAGCTGGATGAGCCTGACGACCACGGGACAGGCGCTCGAGATGCGCGGCCTGGGTCCCTCGCCCCCCGCCGAATCCCTGATAGACGAAGTGAGGAGGGCCGCGCCCCAGGCCACGTCGAAAACCTCGTCGAAGCCTATGGCCCGGAGCGCGGCGAAAACCTGCTCCGGCTCCGCCTCCAGGCCGAATTGCCCGTAGAGGGAGGGAGCGGGGAGAGCCACGCGGACATCGTATCCGTCCATGAGGGCGAGAGGATCGGAAGCCGCTTTCTTGGCTCCCTTGGGGCAGGTCCGGATGCATTCGCCGCAGTCGATGCAGCGCTCCTCGGTGATGTGGGCCTTGCCTTCCCTGACCCTGATGGCCTGGGTAGGGCAGCGCTTGATGCAGGTCGTGCAGCCGACGCAGAGACTGGAGTCCAGATAGACTGAATGGAACATGCTGCCGCTCATGGGTTCCGCCCGGGACTATCCATCATTTCGGGTCAGGCGCCCCGCGCCGGATCGAGCATGAACACCATGCGCACCGTGGTGCCCGAGCCCACCGCGCTCTCCACTTCCATCGAATCGGCGTTGCGCTTCATGTTGGGAAGGCCCATGCCCGCGCCGAAGCCCATGCTCCTCACTTCCTCGCTCGCCGTGGAGAAACCCTCGGTCATCGCAAGGCCCAGGTCCGCGATGCCCGGCCCCTTGTCGACGAGGAGGATCTCCACCTTGTCCGGGGCGAGCTCCATGGCAGCGGTTCCGCCGCCTCCGTGGATGGCCACGTTCATCTCACCTTCGTACATGGCGATGGCTATCCTCTTGACGAGGTCCTGGCCCAGGCCCAGCCTGGCGAGGAGGCGCTTCACTTCGGTGGAAGCCTTGCCCGCGGCGGAAAAGTCCATCGAGGGAATGGAAAAGCTGAGCTTCACGCCCGGGCCTTCAGGAAATTTCCCTGACGCCGCCGCTCTTGAGTCCGGCTTCGTAGAGCCGGCCGCAGGCGAGGAACATGGAGTACTTCGTCGTCATGAGGATCATCCCCGATTCCTCGGCCATGGCGAGAAGGTCGGCCGTGGGCTTTTTACCGCGGACGAAAACCACCACCTTGATGTCGAGGAGGTCGGCCGTCCTGAGGGCCTGGGGATTCATGAGGCCGGTCAGCAGCACGACCCGCTCCTTCACGAATGCCATGACGTCGCTCATGAGATCGGCGCCGCAGGCCGACTGGACATCCAGGTCGAGCTGCGCCTCGCCGGCGAAGACCTTGGCATCGAGCGTGTTCACTATTTCGCTGACTTTCATCGAGCTACCTCCGATATTCGATGCCTGTTCAAAGCGGCATCCTCCCGTGGAACGAGCGGGCAAGGGTGAGGCGGTCAGCGTATTCCAGGTCGCCGCCGACGGGGATGCCCGTCGCGAGCCTCGTCACCCTGACGCCCTCCCGCTCCAGCACTTTCTTTATGTACAGGGCCGTCGTGTCGCCCTCGACCGTGGGATTGGTCGCGAGCACTATTTCCTCGATCGCGTGCCTGGGGGAGGTCGGGCCTTCGGCCGATGAAGGCCGACCTGCCCTGATCCTCTGGACGAGGGAGGCGATGCGCAGCTTGTCGGGTCCTATCCCGTCCAGGGGGGAAAGAAGGCCTCCCAGGACATGGTAGAGTCCCCTATATTCCTTCGATGCCTCGATGGTGAGGACATCCTGAGGCTGTTCGACGACACAGATGAGGCGCCTGTCCCTCTCGGGGCCTTCGCAGACGGGGCAGGGATCGGTCTCCGTATAGGCGCCGCAGACCGAGCAGAAGCGTATTTCGCCCTGGAGCTTTCCGATGCGCTCGGCCAGGGCATCGGCATAGCGCTGATCGGCTTTCAGCAGGTAGTAGGTCATGCGCAGGGCGCTCTTCCTGCCTATGCCGGGAAGCCTTGTCAGGAGGGAGACGAGATCCTCGAGCGCCCGCATCAGAGTCCTCCGAAGGGGCTCCCGCCGCCGAACATGCCGCCGGGCAGGGACATTCCCCCCATCGCCTCGGTCAGCTGAAGGCGGATGGCTTCCTGGATGCGCTCAGCCGCGTCGTGATGGGCGGCCCGGACGAGATCGGCGATCATCCCGGGATCGGCGGGATCGACGACCTCGGGGGCGATGGAGCATTCGAGCATTTCCATCTCGCCCGAGAGGGTGACCTTCACCATGCCCCCGCCCGACTGGCCCGTGGCCCTGAGGGCCGCCGTCCTCTGCTTGAGCTCGTTGGCCTTGGCCTGGATGGCCTGGGGGTTCTTCAGCATATTCATGAGATCGGATAGTTCCATCATTCAACCTCTTATTCGGATATTTCGTGTTCGTCGGCATAGGGACTGTAGGCGGCGCGGTCGTCCTCGGGCAGGGGAGCCCTGTCGGGGGAATCCGCGACTTCGGGCGAGAGGAGGGCGGCGGGCGCAGCCTGCGCGGGAGGGGCGGCGGGAGCCGGTCGGGAGAAGCCCGCGAGACTCCCCTTGAAAAGCCTCTCCACGATGCCGATGGCTTCCTTTTCCTGGGGGCTCAGCTGAGGCTCGCGGGCGGGCGCGGAGCCGGCCGGGCCGCGGCCACCGCCCTCGCCTGCCTGCATGTCCCTGGCTCGCTCGTTGAAAGCGCCGGGCAGGCGCGGTTCCCTGTTCCCGCCGCTTCCGCCTCCTGCCCGGCCC
>CAZRYP010000307.1:0-3230 GCA_964604295.1 uncultured Treponemataceae bacterium | reverse complement strand
GGGGAAGGGGTTTCGAATAGATGTGGCTGGAGAAGGGCGGAGAGGCCGACCAGGGGGGAGGGGGGGAGGGCGTTTTTGTCATTGAATTCTCCTTCGGGAGGGATCGTGATGGAGCCGGCAGCAGTTCCGACGGCGTGGGCTGGGCTTCCTGCGCGTCGAGTTTCCCCGTGCAGGAGGTGAATGCAAGAAACATGCCTGCCGCCACAAGGACGGCCAGGCCAGGTCCTTTGAATTTCATACTTAAATGATAATATATTTCCCCCAAAAAGCTAAATTGCCGGAGTTTTGCCGCCGGAACGATTCGAGCCGTCATTGACGGCTCGAACGGCGAAGTATAGGCTGGGAAACCGAAAAGATGCCCGGCTCAATCGCATCCTTTTCAAAGAAGGTGGATACCATCGTGGAACTGAAAAAGGATGCGGTCAGCCTGAACTCGGTCATCATCTATTCCATTTCCGCCGCGGCTCCGGCCATGTGCATCGGCGGGTCCATGGGCTTCATCATGGGCGGAGTCGGTTTGGCCGTTCCCCTGGCATTCCTGATAGCCACGGTCGTCGTAGTGCTCATTTCGGCGAGCTACTCCCAACTGAGCGAGAGGTACAATTCGGCGGGGGGGACCTACTCCTACATCCGCCGGGTTTTTGGACCCGAACTGGGGTGGTGGGTCGGCTGGATCTACATCGGCATCACCTTCACGGTCGGATGCGTGGGCGCGATTTTCGCGATCTACCTCTGCAGCCTGTTCACCTCGATCCCTCTGTGGCTGGGCATCATAATCATAGCCATACCGACATTCTTCGTCGGCTGGCTGGGTATCCAGCTGACGACGAAAGGTCTCGTCGCCCTGTGGCTTGTCCAGACCGCCCTCATGGTCTGGCCGGCCCTGGCGGCCTTCAATTCCCAGGCTCCGGCCATGCCAGACGTCGGAAGGCAGGTCTTCGCGAACAGCTGGATTCCCTCCCTCGGCTCCAAGGGTCTCGCGGTGGCTGTGCTGTTCTGCATCTGGTCTTATGTCGGATTCGAGACTCCCGCCTATCTGGGAGAGGAGATCAAGGGCGGAAGCAGGGCGGTGAAGATCGCCATACCTGTCGGATCGATAGCCATAGGGATAACCTACATCATAGTCACATGGCTGTGGGTGTCCTCCATCAGCGCCGACAACCTGGCCAAAATCAGCGGATCTGGCACGGCGATTTTCGACTACTGCACCCTCATCGGCTATCCCCTCGGGCGATGGCTCATAACCATTTCGGTGTGCATGTCCTGCCTCGCGTGCTGGTTTTCCTTTGTCACCGCCCTGCCCAGAATGCTCTACGACATGGGCAGGACCAGGGCCTTGCCCAAGAGCTTCGCCAGGCTGAACCGCCATTCCGCGCCCAGCGTAGCCCTCGTCGTCACGATGGTCTTCTGGCTTGGGGCTTCCCTGTTCGGCGCCTACTATTCCGTCGACACGCTGTTTTCCCTTATGTCGTCCTTCGCGTGCATAGCCTATGCCCTCGTCTGCGCGGCCGCCATGAAGGACAGATGGGGCGAGAAGGGCCTGAAATCCTTCTTCATCAACAAGGCGATCCCTATCCTGGCCATCGTCATAATGCTGTGGATGCTTTCCTCGATGAGTGCGGGCTACCTCGCCGCCGTAGGAGCCTGGGCCGCCCTGGGGATTCTGATCATTTTCCTCCTCAAGGCAGTGAAGGGCAGGGATTTCTTCAAGAAGGTGGAGCTGTAAGGATTCGGGGGCATGGCCGGAGCCGTTTCCGGATCCGGCCGCGCCTCGAGCCGTTCACGGTTTCTGCATCGCAGCGGTCGAATGTTTCCGCATCAGTTCGGCAAAATGCTCCGGCATCAAAGGTTTGCTGAAGTAATACCCTTGCATTTCATCGCATGAATTTTCCTTGAGGAAGTCCATCTCCTCCATGGTCTCCACGCCTTCCGCCACGACAGTCAGGCTCAGCGTCTTGCCCATCGCGATGATCGCCTTGGCGATCGCCTTGTCCTCGGCGTCTTCGGAAATGTTCCTGATGAAGGATCGGTCGACCTTGAGCGTGTCGAAGGGGAAGTGCTTGATCTGGGCGAGCGAAGAGTAGCTGGTGCCGAAATCGTCGATGGCGAGGCGCACCCCCATATCTTTAATCTTGGTCAATACGGAAATCATGTGCGTGGGATTATGCATGACCATGCTTTCGCTGATTTCGAGTTCGAGGAGCTGGGACGCCATGCCGGTATCCTTCAATGCCGACCTGATGTCATTCAAAAGATTGTCATCCTCGACTTGCCGCGGCGACAGATTCATGGAGATGCAGACAGGCGGGAGTCCCTGCTTCTGCCACGCGACATTCTGGGCGCAAGCCGTCCTCAGCACCCACTTGCCGATGGGTATTATCAGTCCGGTTTCCTCGGCCACGGGGATGAATTGCATGGGGGTTACCGTGCCGAGTTCGGGGTTCTGCCAGCGAAGAAGCGCCTCCACGCCGGATATCACGTTCGTCTTGAAGTCGAATTTCGCTTGATAATGCAGGGACAATTCATTGCGTTCCAGAGCGAGGCGCAAGTTCGTCTCGATGGCCAGGCGTTCCACCGAGAGCGTCCGAATGTTTTTCGAATAGAACTGGTAGTTGTTCTTGCCTTCTTCCTTGGCGAAATACATGGCTATATCGGCGTTTTTCATGAGGGATTGTTCGTCTTCCCCGTCTTTGGGATAGATGCTGATCCCCAGGCTTGCGGTTATGCGACATTCCTCTCCCAGAAGCTCGATCGGTTTCATGACGTTGGCGAGCACTCTGTGGGCTACCTCCGCGACTTGGTCCAGTTCATGCACTTCCTCGATCAGAATCATGAATTCGTCGCCGCCCATGCGGCCGACGATATCGGCCGAGCGCACCGTCTGTTTGAACCGAAGCGATATCTGCTGGAGCAAAATATCGCCGGCTTCGTGCCCCATGGTGTCATTGATGATCTTGAACCGGTCGAGGTCGATGAAGAATACCGCCAAGCGGCGTTTATGGTGCTTGGCCGACTCGATCGCGTGATTGAGAAGTTGGCTGAACATCAGGCGGTTGGGCAGTCCCGTAAGGCCATCGTGGGTGGCGAAAAACCGGATCCTGTCTTCCGCGCGCCTGCGCTCTGTAATGTCGTGTCCAACCCCCCGGAAACCGACGATCCTGCCCATCCTGCTTCTCTTGGGAAAAAAGGAAAACTCGATAAGGGCGATCGCGGCATTGCCGCGGGTGAAT
>CAZRYP010000306.1:2780-3232 GCA_964604295.1 uncultured Treponemataceae bacterium | reverse complement strand
GACGCAGGCTCGTGTTCCGATGTCTCTTTCCAGGGCGGCGAGAGCCTCGCCAGGCCTTTCGAGGGACTCCCTGCCCGGCCAGAGCCCCGCGGCGAAGCGGATGAAGGGATATCGGCCGAAACCTTCCAGCCTTGGCCCGAGGTCTCCCGGATAGACGCCCATGTCGAGGATGAAGGGAGCCAGGTCTTCCCTTCCGCGAGAGTTTTCCGCCGTCCACGCACGGCCGTAAGCCTCGAAAAGGGCGTCCACCGGAGCCTGGCCCAGACGGGTAAGGACATGGCCCAAGTGGGCATGGGTGTCGGTGAAGACCGACGAAAGCTCCTCTCCCACCTCAAGCCCCCTGGGCATCGTTGCCAGCGGCCGCCGTATCCACAGAGAATTCGAGCCCCGAGGCGGCCGCCTTGATCTCCACCTTGTCGCCCTCCCTGATCTTTCCCGAAAGCAGGGACTTG
>CAZRYP010000306.1:0-2770 GCA_964604295.1 uncultured Treponemataceae bacterium | reverse complement strand
AGGGGGTTTTCGAGGAGGGACTGTATAGCCCTCTTGAGCGGCCTCGCGCCGAACCTTCGGTCAAAGCCTTCGGAGGCTATGAAATCGCGGGCTCCCTCGCTGATCTCGAGGACTATGTTCCTCTCCGCAAGGCGGGCGAGCAGTTCGGCCAGCCGCAAGTCGGCGATCGAGCGGATCATGGTTTCCGTCAGCCTCTCGAAGAGGACTATCTCGTCTATCCTGTTCAGGAATTCCGGCTTGAAATGCCCCTTCAAGAGGGAGTCTATGTCCTTCCTCACCTCTTCCATGCTCTCGGCTTCGAGTATGAGTTCCGAACCGATGTTGCTCGTCATGATGATGATGCTGTTCCTGAAGTCCACCACCCTGCCCTGTCCGTCGGTAAGCCTTCCGTCGTCGAGGGTCTGGAGAAGGACGTTGAAGACTTCGGGATGGGCCTTCTCGACCTCGTCGAAGAGGACGACGGAATAGGGGCGCCTGCGGACGGCCTCGGTGAGCTGGCCGCCCTCCTCGTATCCCACGTAGCCGGGAGGAGCGCCTATGAGCCTGGAAACTGAATGCTTTTCCATGTACTCGCTCATGTCGATCCTGGTGAGGGCCTTTTCGTCGTTGAAGAGGAATTCGGCCAGGGCTTTCGCGAGCTCGGTCTTGCCGACCCCCGTCGGTCCGAGGAAGAGGAAGGAGCCCAGCGGCTTGCGGGGATCGGACAGCCCCGCCCTGTTCCTGCGGATGGCGTCGGCCACGGCGGTGAGCGCGGCTTCCTGGCCTATGACGCGTAGCCTCAGCTTACCCTCGAGATCGACATATTTCCGGGATTCCCCCGAGAGCATCTTGGATACGGGAATGCCCGTCCAGGAGGAAACCACGCGGGCTATGTCCTCCTCGGATACTTCCTCCCTCAGAAGCCCGTGATCCGCGGACTCCGACTTCATTTCGGCGGAAAGGGAATCCAGCTTCTTCTGGACCTCGAGCTGGCGGCCGTACTTGATTTCGGAAGCCGCGGCCAGGTCGCCTTCCCTCAGCTTCCTGTCCGCTTCGAGCTTGAGTTCCTCCATCTTCTGTCTCAGGTCCCTGAGGCCGCCAATCTTCTTCTTCTCGGCGTCCCAGCGCAGGCGCATCACGTCCCTCTGTCCCGCAAGCTCGGAAATTTCGCCGTTCAGTTTTGCGAGGCGCTCGATGGAGGCCGCGTCGATCTCCTTCTTGAGGGCTTGGGCTTCCATCCTGAGCTGAATGAGTTTCCGTTCGATGACATCGAGTTCGGTGGGCTGGCTCTCGATCTCCATCTTGAGACGGCTGGCCGCCTCGTCGACGAGATCTATGGCCTTGTCCGGAAGGAACCTGCTCGTGATGTATCGATCGGAGAGCGTCGCCGCCGCTATCAGGGCGTCGTCCCTTATCCTCACCCCGTGATGGACTTCGTAACGGTCCTTGAGGCCCCTCAGGATGGCTATCGTCGATTCGACATTGGGAGCCGCGCAGTATACGGGCTGGAAGCGGCGCTCCAGGGCCGCGTCCTTCTCGATGTGCTTGCGGTATTCGTCCAGGGTCGTGGCCCCGATGGCACGCAGTTCGCCCCGGGCGAGAGCCGGCTTGAGAAGGTTGGAGGCATCCATGGCGCCTTCGGCGGCCCCGGCGCCCACGAGGGTGTGGAGTTCGTCGATGAAGAGGATGATCTTGCCGTCGGATTTCTGGATTTCCTCGATGACGGCCTTGAGCCTTTCCTCGAATTCCCCCCTGAATTTCGCGCCGGCCACGAGAGATCCCAGATCGAGGGCCAGGAGAGTCTTGTTCCTGATGCTGTCGGGAACATCCCCCGAGACAATGCGCCGCGCCAGGCCCTCGACTATGGCGGTCTTGCCGACCCCGGGTTCCCCGATGATGACGGGATTGTTCTTCGTCCTTCTCGAAAGCACCTGCATGACGCGCCGTATCTCATCGTCCCTCCCGATCACGGGATCGAGCTTGTCGGCGCGGGCGAGTGCGGTGAGATCCCGGCAGTAGCGTTCGAGCACCCTGTATTTTTCCTCGGCGTCCTGATCCGTCACACGCCTGTTCCCGCGCACGGACACGAGGGCCGAAAGAATGCGGTCCCTGCTGACTCCCTGCGCCTTGAGGAGGGATGAGGCCGAGCCTTCCACAGCCAATATGCCGAGGAGGATATGCTCGGCGGCGACGAACTCATCCTTGAGGGCGGCCGACTCGGACTCGGCCTTGGCGAGAGCCTTGGATGCCGTTCCCGAGAGGTAGAGCTGGGCTGCCTCGCCGAAAGCCTTGGGAAGCTTGGCGACGAGATCCGCAGTCCCTTTCTCCACGGCTGCCTTGTCGGCGCCGATCCTGCCGAGGAGTGCCGGCACCACTCCCTCGTCCTGGGTGAGGAGGGCATAGAGAAGATGTTCCGTCTCGACATTCGGGTTGTCATGCGACTGCGCGAGAGCTGAGGCGTCGCGGATCGCTTCCTGCGCCTTCAATGTGAATTTTTCGTAGTTCATTGGATTTCCTGTATTTCAAAGATAGCAACGCAAGGAACTTTCGGCAAGATTTCCGGCCCGGCATGGAGCGCCCGCCTTGCCTGGCGAGAACTTATTTGGCGAGATCTTGCCCGGCGAGAACGGAAAAGGAACGATTCTCGCTTCCGGCCGTCCGGGGCCACTGTTATACTCTACGCATGGAAGAAAATTTCAAGGCGGTGATCCTGCACGGATTCACGAACGAGGAAGCGCTGGCCGTGATGAGGGCCGTCAAGGCCCTAGGGCTGGGGCCGGAGTCGACGGCT
>CAZRYP010000305.1:0-3257 GCA_964604295.1 uncultured Treponemataceae bacterium | reverse complement strand
CAGGGTGGGTTCTGCGGTCCCATGGTATTGAAATTGCTTGCGGAAGAGTTGGGGGTGGCCACTGAGACGATCACTCGCATGGGAAAGGGCTCCGAAGAAGTATCGGCCTGGAATACCGAGGACGGGCAATCATGAGCATCACAGAATTGGACCTCGCCATCATAGGGGCGGGCCCTGCCGGTCTCGCCGCCGGAGCAAGATCCAGGATGCTCGGTGTAAAAGATGTCGTGCTCTTCGACCGCGATGAAAGACCGGGAGGCATCCTTCCGCAGTGCATCCATCCCGGGTTCGGGCTGGTTCGATACAAAGAAGAACTCACAGGACCCGAGTACGCGTGGCGCGCCCTCCACGAAGCCCAGTCGCAGGGCGTCAATATCGAGCTGAACACTATGGTGATCGAGGCTGACCGAAACCGGGTTATCACGGTGGTATCTCCCTCTCGGGGAATTCGCCGCTATCGATGCAAAGCCATCATTTTCGCCATGGGATGCCGCGAACGCACCCGCCAGGCAATCCGCATACCTGGTACCAGGCCTGCCGGCATATTTACCGCGGGCAAGGCTCAAAGGCTCGTCAATATCGAAGGATATCTGCCAGGCAGACGGGTGGTCATCGTCGGATCGGGAGATATCGGCATGATCATGGCAAGGCGACTTACCTTGGAGGGCTGCAAAGTCGAGGCAGTGATCGAGATCAATTCCTATACGAGCGGTCTTATCCGCAACGAAGTCCAGTGCCTCCGCGATTTTTGCATACCCCTGTATCTAGGCCATGAAGTGACAGAGATTCACGGCAGCCGGCGGGTGGAAGGAATCACAATGAGCCAACGCGACGCGGAGGGCCATGTGGTTCCCGGCTCCGAGCGGTACATAGCCTGCGATGCCATACTGTTGTCGGTAGGGCTCATACCCGAAAACGAATTGACTCGCCAAGCGGGCCTATGTCTTGATCCCTCGACTGGCGGACCGGAAGTGGGCAATCTTCTGGAAACCGGCACGCAGGGATTTTTCGCCTGCGGCAATGTCCTGCATGTCAACGATCTCGTGGACGAGGTGTCGAGGGAGGGGGAAAGGGCCGCGGAAGGCGCGGCAGCCAGGCTTGGCGTGCTGCCGCCTCCCCCAAAAATCGGACTGCGTCTAATCGGAGGAGCCAATATCGCCCAGGTTGTACCGCAGCGCCTCGTATACGAAACAGACAGCAGGATCGCGATACGCGTGAAGCACCCCACGGGACCAGCGAGCGTGCGTATAGGAAATATTGCCCGCCTGCGACTGCCTTTGACGCGTCCCGGGGAGATGATCACATGTGCCCTCTCCAGAGAGCAAATCCGCGCTTTATCGGGAGAGGATGCCCAGGAGGTGCGGATTGAATGCGAATGAGCGCGAGATCATCTGCATTATCTGCGCCAGGGGATGCGGCGCTGCAGTAGTCGAGGAAGAGGGCAAAGTACGCATTCGCGGATCTCTCTGCAAAAATGGCCAGGAGTATGTATCCAGGGAATTTCGAGATCCTCGAAGGGTATTGACGACAACGATCAGGGTGGAAGGCGGCGGTCGGCTTCCCGTCAGGACCCGCGGTCCCGTAGCGAAGGCCCGGCTGATGGAATGCATGCGCGCCATCAATGGAATGCGGCTGTGCCCACCCTTGGAGGTGGGCGATGTTGTCGCCGCGAACTTTCTCGACACAGGGGAAGATCTTGTCGCGTGCGGCTCCGCGCACGCCCGACCGAATCCACCGAAGCAGTGACCGAGGTTATTCGATCAGCGAGCGAGAAATCATGACATGGACTCCTTTCACTCCATTCACTATCTGGGTTACGCGCATATCCGCGGCCATGCTGCAGAGGCTGTAGGCATCATCCGCGCCCAGTCCTTTTTCTTTCACCAGAAAGCGGACCGCCTCACGCAAGGCGTTTTTTGCCGCATTGTCCAGGATGGGATCGAAGCCCATCAGGATGTAATGGGTTTCGGTTTCAATGCGCGGTAAGGGAAGGGACATATCGCGGCGGACTGTCAGGCGAACGAGGGCATCCAGCCCTGTTTCCAGGGCGAAACTGTTCGCTTCTCCGTCGCCCTGGCAGCCGTGGCCGTCGCCGATGGAAAAAAGCGCTCCCTCGTTGAATACCGGCAGGAAAAGCCTGGAGCCTGCGACAAGTTCCTTGTTGTCCAGGTTCCCTCCCCATACTCCAGGAAGGGCGCTGGGCACCTGGCCGAGGGCCGCGGGAGGAGCGACTCCGACATTGCCGAAGAAAGGCGCCAGGGGTACTTTCAGCCCGGCTCCCCAGTCTCCTGTCCTGCTGGCCTTGTCCAGTTCCACCACAACCGGCCGGCTATAGGGAAAGTCCTCGGACAGGCCGCCCTTCATGGGCAAAATGGCATTGAAGCCCCAGTCGTAGCGCAGATCGATCCGTTCGAAAAATACTTCCAGCACATCTCCGGGGCGGGCATCCTCGACGAAGACCGGTCCGTTAAGAATATGACTTGATGCCCCGCGTCGCGATTCGGAGATTATTCTTCGGAACGCGGGTGAGACGCGGGGTTCGAGCAAAGACAGGATTTCGCGCAATGCCCCAGGCTGTGTCTGTATTTCGACGCGGTCTCCCGAACGGAGGCGAAGCACGGGCGGCAGTGCCGCATCATAGTAGCCCCAATGTACGGTCTCCCGCTGGGCGGTCAAACTGTGGGTTTCCATAGCTTCAGGATCCGGATATTTTCTTTTCCGCCTCGTTTCTCCGAAGTTCAAAAACCGGCCGGAAATCGTAGGTTGGATAAAATTCGGTGCGGAAAGCTCCCCATGCGCCCTGTTCGAGGGAGACATTGACTTCCCTCAACTTGCTTGGAGGGACGCTGAGGGTGACAACCTGTCCAATGCCCATCATTACATACCAGGATATGATTTCCGTACCCTCCGGAGGAAATTTCCCCCAGAAGCTTGTTTCCTCCAAATGCTTCCCGATTTCTCCGAGCGTCATGCTCTGGTCATGCCTCAGGAACACGGTAAGCAGGAATCGCGCTTCCGGTTGTTGCGTCGTGTCTGCCATATTTTTCTCCTCGTGGCATCATGGCTCCACTCCATCCCATAGTCAACGCAAGAATTGACAGAATTGAAAGATCTGGTATACTGCCATACATATGTATGATAGTACTACAATAAATCATGTATTCCAGAGAGGAGGCAGATGATGGGAAAAAGAAGGCTTGCCGTGCATCTCGACGAAGCGCTACGTGGCAAGGGCCATGGAGGAAAAGTTGACGTAC
>CAZRYP010000304.1:0-3265 GCA_964604295.1 uncultured Treponemataceae bacterium | reverse complement strand
TCTCGACTTCACCAAGATCTGATATCGCGGGGAAGGATTTTTCTCGCGCGACAGCCCTGCCGGAAGCCTTTTGTGCCCCGGCGGGGCTTTTTTAATGATTTTTTTTGCCGTATTTTATTGGGATGCAGCCCATCCTCTTCCAGAGCACCAGAATTTCGCCAGGCGGCCGGAGCGCTCCCGTCGGCATAGAGACGGCCATCGTCCGCGGCATGGGTCCGGACGGGGGCCTCTATGTCCCGACCCGCCTTCCCGCCCTTCCCTCCAGAGCCCTCGATCCGGCCCCCCTCCCTTATTCGGATCTGGCATACATGGTGCTGGCTCCCTTCTTCCCCGGATGGGAGGACGGCTCCCTGCGCGCGATACTCGAAAAAGCATACGGGCAGGACTCGGCCATGCCCTATTTCGATAATCCGGAAATCGCCCCCCTCACGCCGATCTGTCTGGCCGGTCCTTCGGAAGGCTCGGCCCGGCTCCATCTCCTCGAACTCTTCCATGGCAGGACCTGCGCCTTCAAGGACATGGCCTTGAGCGTCCTGGGCGGATTCCTGCGCGAAAGCCTGGACAGGCTGGGCAGGAAGGAACCTGTCCTCGTCCTGACCGCCACCTCGGGCGACACTGGCTCGGCCGCCCTCGAAGGCCTGTCGTCGGTCGAGGGCATCCATACCGCCGTCTTCTACCCCAAGCAGGGCACGAGCGAGATCCAGCGGCTCCAGATGACGACGGTCGGCGCGGAAGGTCGTTTCGTCGCCGGGATCGAGGGCAATTTCGACGATGCCCAGACCGCCGTGAAGGCGATATTCGAGAAGGCCGGGCGGGGGGAGGGACGGCTCGCCGGTCTGCGTCTCTCCTCGGCCAACTCGATCAATATAGGCAGACTCCTTCCCCAGATAGTCTATTATGTGGCGGCCTGGCGAGCTCTCGCCCTCGAGGGCGTCCTGGGGGAGGGCGGCCTCATGCACGTGGCGGTGCCGACGGGCAACTTCGGGGATATACTGGCCGCGAAGTACGCCAAGGAGATGGGACTTCCGATAGGCAGGCTCGTCTGCGCCTCGAACGCGAACAAGGTCCTGGCCGATTTCTTCGCCACGGGCGTCTACGACAAACGCCGGGTCCTCATGAAGACGGAGAGCCCCTCCATGGACATCCTCGTGTCGAGCAACCTGGAGAGGTTGCTTTTCATGGCCTCGGGCGGGAAGCCCGAAAGGGTTTCGGAGCTCATGAGCGAGCTCGCCGCCCGCGGCTGGTTCCGGATCGATGAAGCCGAGAAGGCATATATTTCGGATTTTTCCTCGGGCTGGTGCAGCGATTCCTCGGCGAAATCCGTCATCTCCGAAGTGTGGAAATCCTGCTCTATCCTGATCGATCCCCACACGGCGACGGCGATAGAGGTGGCCTTGAGGGTGTCCGAAAAACTCCAGCCGCCGGCGCCCATCGTCGTGGCCGCGACAGCGAGTCCCTACAAATTTCCCAGGGCCTGCCTCGAGGCGCTGAACAGCAGCGCCGGCGGCTGCAAATGGAAGGATGCCCTGGCAGGCGATCTCGACCTCGCCGGCAGGCTTTCCGCGATGACGGGCATCCCCCTCCCCGCGTCCATACGCGACCTGGCCTCGAAACCCGTCGTCCATGACAGGGTCCTTCCTGTCGGCGGCGTGGAGGATGCCCTCGGCGACTATGCCAGTGCGAACCTGGGAGGGAAATCGTGAGGTCGAGGATCGGGGTTCCCGCGACGACGGCCGCCATCGATCCCGGATATCCAGCCTCTCCGTTCCAAAGGAGCGTCCAATGAAGCCCATGCCATCCCTCTTTGTCGGCCACGGTTCGCCCATGAATATCCTCGCCGGGAATTCCTGGACAGCCGCCCTGGCCGCCCAGGCCGCTTCCATGCCCAGGCCTCGCGCCGTCCTCGTCGTTTCGGCCCATTGGGTCACGCCGGGGATAAGGGTGACCTCATCCCCTTCGCCCGCCCAGAAATACGATTTTATCGGGTTTCCCGATGAACTGTATAAGATGCAGTATGCCGCGCCGGGGAGTCCTGAAGTGGCATCCATGGCGGCCGGGCTCCTGGACCGCGCGGGATTCCCCTGCAAGGAAGACCCGTCCCGGGGCATCGACCACGCGGCCTGGGCGGTTCTCCTCCACATGTACCCCGCCGCCGACATACCCGTCATCGAGCTCAGCCTGGATTACCAGCTCGACTCGATGCTCTGGTTCGAGGTCGGGAGAGCCCTCGCCCCGCTGCGCGACGAAGGCGTCCTCCTCATGGGAAGCGGCAATATCGTCCACAACCTGTACCGGTTCGAGACCTCGACCGACGCGAAGCCCTATCCCTGGGCGCTGAAGTTCAACGAAGCGGTCAAGGCAGCGATCGCCAGAAACGAGAGGGAGAAGCTGTCGACATGGTCCCTCCCCGTTGAGGAATCCCGCGATGCCGTACCCACCCCCGAGCATTACCTGCCTCTCCTGCCCATCCTCGCGACGGCGAGGGAGGGGGAGAAGATTTCCGTCTTCCATGAATCCTTCCAGAACGCGAGCATCGCGATGACGGGATTTTCTATAGGCTGAGCGCGGGCGGCCCTCACTTCCTCACGATGACGACGCAGCGTTCCTCATCCAGGAAGGGCACCCAGACGGGCTGTATCTCCGCCCTCGAGAAGGGTTCGGCCAGAAGGGGATCCACGGCCAGGGCCGCAAGCTCCACCCGCGTGTTGAATATCCTGCCCTTGTAGGCGAAGAGAGCTCCGCCCGGAGCCAGGTTTTTCCATATCGACTTGAAGAGCTTCAACTCGGAAAAGGGACGGAAGGCCCTGAAGACGACGACATCGTGGGGTCCCTGTGCCCTCTCTATCTCGCTCTCGACGATCTCGACGTTGCCCAGGGAGAGGATGGCCTTCTGGCTTTCGAGGAAGGAGATCCTTTTCCCCATCCGCTCGACGAGGCGGACCTGCCTGTCCGGCATGACGATGCTCAGGGGTATGCCGGGAAGCCCCGCCCCCGTGCCGATGTCGCTCAGGACGGCCCTGGCGCCTCCGGCCAAGGCCGAACGCTTGTGGTCGCATTCCTCGAGGAGGTCCTGGAGGAGGCGCCAGGGCGCGAGGCTGTCGAGAATGTGCTTGATGACGAGTTCGTCCCCCGAGGCGCTCACGAGCCCGTAGGCCGGATTCCACGCCTCGATCTCGCTGATGTAGCGCATGAGCTTCTCTGTCGCCTCGTTCCAGAAATCGATCTCGAGGGCGGCGAGTCCCCGGACGAGGAGGGACTGTGAATC
>CAZRYP010000303.1:0-3273 GCA_964604295.1 uncultured Treponemataceae bacterium | reverse complement strand
AGCCCTCTTCGTGCTGGACCAGCCCCATAAAGCCCTGCACTACAACGTCGTCGAGCTTTCGCGCCACGCCCTTTCCAGCAGCGCCGCGGTGGTCCGGTTCTGCAAGCGCATCGGCGCGGCCGGCTACAACGAATTCAAGCTTTCGCTGGCCAAGGACGTGTTCAGGGGCGAGGAGGAAAAATTCCTGCCCGACCTGGATCTGGAATCGAGCACGCCCGCGGAGAAGACAATACGCGACGTGATCGAATACGCAAGGCAGAGCCTCGGCGATCTTGCGAGGACCCTGGATCCCGCCACGCTGGACCTCGCCGCCGCCAGGATCCGCGAGGCTTCCCTCACCATGCTGTTCGGAATCGGGGCTTCCGGCATCGTGTCCTCCGATTTTCACCAGAAACTGCTCAGGATCGGAGTTCCCGTCTCCTATACCTCGGATACTCATGCCCAGATCACCGCGGCCTGCTCGCTGAAGCCCACGCAGGTGGCCTTCATCGTCTCCTATTCAGGGGAGACCGACTCGATGCTCGAAATCGCCAGGCAGGCCAAGGCCAGACGCGCCTGCGTCGTCACCCTGACCATGGAGGGCGACAACAAGCTGCGCGGATACGCCGACATCCCCCTCATCGTTCCGGCTTCGGAACGCGTCTACAGGCGTGGCGCCGAGACTTCGCGCCTCAGCCAGCTCACCGTCGTGGACATCCTCTATCGCCTCATCGTCTCCCGCGACGTGGAATCGGCCATAGACGCGCTCGAGCGCTCGATGGAGGCCACTCACCGATCCAGGCGGCCGAAATGAGCAGAGCCTTCGTGGACGAGGACGCGGGATCGGACGAAGCTGACGGGATGCACGACATTCCTCTTCCCCTGCCTTCCGGCGCAAGGAATTATATGACTCCCAAAGGGGCCATGAAGCTGGCCGAGGAGCTGCGGACTCTCACCGAAGCGGAAAGACCCAGGGCCTCGGCTTCTCTCGCGGCCGCGGATCAGGCGGACAAGGCCGATCACATCAGGAAGCTCTCGGAGATGGACAGGAGAATTTCCTATCTCACAAAGATGAAATCCATGCTGGAGGTGGTGGAAACGCCATCGAGCGCCGAGCGGATGGTTTTCGGTCTGGTGGCCCGGGTGAGGAATCAGGATGGATCGGAAGAGGAATACCGCATCGTCGGGGTCGACGAAAGCGATCCCGATCGGGGCTGGGTGAGCTGGGCCAGCCCTACGGCCAAGGCTCTCATCGGCAAGCGCGCGGGCGAGACGGCCGTGGCGCGGCTTCCCGGCGGAGAACGGAAAATGCTCGTGCTGGGAATAGGCTTCGCCGAATGACGGAGCCGACAAAACCCTCGGGCTCCACCCGCCGACCGGGATGATCAGGAGTTCTTACCCCGATATCCGAACGCAACCAGCATAAGCCCGAAGACCGCCGCGGCGATTCCTCCCAGCAAGTACCAGGTCGTGGTGTCGGTGAAACGTCCGATGAAGGTGTTGCTGACCTGATCGGCCACAGAGCGCGAGGAACTGATTCCTATGCCGAACGCGAATATGCCTATCGCCAGAAGCACGAAGCCAAGAATTCGTCGTGAGTTCATCCTTTTCTCCTTGTCATCCATGCATAACATACGTCCGAACTCGGCGAAAGGGAAGGAATATAATTTATTTTTATAAAGAGAAATATATGAATATTCGCCGCGCCGGGCGAGGGGAGTCCCCATCGAGGCATTTTGTCTCCCGGGGTTTCAATATACTGAGCGTTTGGTATGGATCAATAACAAAAACCTGCCAACCTAACCAAATCAGGTCCATTCATCCGACAGTCGATCCGCTTGCTCGAGGACAAGGTCGACTGCTGCCTCTTGTTTATCAGGAGGGTATTTATACCTTCTGAGCGTTATGCGGACCAAATTCCTCAGGCGCGCGCGCACATTCTCACGTTTCCTCCAATCTATGCTGACGCTGTTGCGGAGTTTCTCGGTGAGTTCTCGGGCGATCGTCGATAGCGTTTAATCTCCAAGCTCACGACAGTCGCTTTCGTTGTTGGCGAGGGCTTCGTAGAAGACGAACTCGCTTTCGTTTAAACCGAGTTTTTCGCCTTGGGCCGCCGACTCACGGTACTCGTTTTGGGGGTCGCGGAAAGCCTTCCAGAGCTCGACCCTACGTGTGGTAAAGGAATCCGAAACGTATTTAAGGAATATGAGACCGAGAACCACATGCTTATACACCGCGGCGTCGAGCATGGGGAGGAGCTTGTTGGCTGCCGTCCAAAGTTCTTTATCAAGGTTTTTAAGGAACTGTTGCTCGGTTTGTTGCATCGGTGTTGCTCGCATTTTTCTAAGATATCGGAAGTCTATTCTCAACGTCTCCGGCGGTCAAGGAACGGTTCCAGTAGTAAAACCTTCGAAATAGAGATTGTACTTCTTCCAGAATTGCTTGGGAAAAGGAATGTCGTCTCTCCCTTCGATGACGGCGACGGCGTCTCTGATTTCCTGCAGGCTAGCCCGGCCTGCATCGTACATGAGCTTGAGAAGATCGATTGTACTTGTGACGGGAATGTCGAATTCCGCCGCCAATGAGGTCATTGGTCCGTCATCCGTCACAACGACCGCTCCAAAAGCGAGGGCATATGCCAAGCAGAAATTATCCACTGGTGATGCGCCGAGCTGGAGATCTCGAGCGGTTTCCTGAATGTACTCAAGATTCGTTTCAATATCCGCGCGGTTCTTGTGGCTTACACGAAGATAGTGGCCGCGGTCCTGCGCATATATCTCCGAGCTGGCCCAATGGAATTTGCTTGTAAGCCGAGGATTGCGCTTGAGTTCACGATCGAGGTCGGGAACGACGCGGAGCTTGCATGGCGGAGAACCAAAGGTATTCGAAATGAGTGGATGAAAAGAGTCCGCTATCCTGAGATAGGCGTTGGTATCGAGGAGAAACAGTCGTTCATTACTGGACGAGGTCACCGAGGATCGCCTTTGCGTCGGCTGGACCGATACCGAGACTGGCTGCGATAATGCCTTCCGATTCCCCATGCTCCCCTAGGTAGGCGCGGAGAGCTGAATAGAAGGGGCTTTTGAAAATTTCTTCCGATGCATGGATAAGATCCATCGCGTTCGGAGTATCCGACGAAAAGATCCTGGAGCTGACGAGACCATACTCTTTATTGAAATTAGCAGCGGCGCCGAAAATCGCTTTGCCTAAGAGTTCTTCGCCTCCCCGAGAATATGCGATAGAGTCTATCCGCTTCGCAATGGTCACGGGTGATACGATGAGGTCCTGCGCGAC
>CAZRYP010000302.1:2358-3298 GCA_964604295.1 uncultured Treponemataceae bacterium | reverse complement strand
GGAACTGGAAGCGCGGCGAGCGGCTCACCATGCCCTTCGTGGCCGGCTGCGGGCACTGCGCCCCCTGCCAGTCGGGCAACCAGCAGGTCTGCGACCACCAGTTCCAGCCCGGCTTCACGCACTGGGGTTCCTTCGCCCAACTGGTCGCCATCCACTATGCCGACATGAATCTCGTCCGCCTCCCGGACAGCATGGACTCCGTCGCCGCCGCAAGCCTCGGCTGCCGCTTCGCCACCGCGTTCAGGGCGCTGGAAGCCCAGGCCAAGGTGCGCGCGGGTGACTGGGTCGCCATCCACGGCTGCGGCGGCGTCGGCCTCTCCGCCGTCATGATCGCCAAGGCCATGGGCGCCCGGATCGTCGCGGTGGACATTCAGAAGGACAAGCTGGACATGGCCCTGGAACTCGGGGCCGATATCGCGATCAACGGCCGCGACCTGCCCGACGTGGTAGCCGCCATCAAGGACGCGACCGGCGGCGGCGCCCAGGTATCCATGGACGCCCTCGGCAGCCTGAAGACCTGCTTCAACTCGGTGGCCTGCCTCGCCAAGCGGGGGCGGCACGTGCAGGTCGGCCTCATGCTGGGCGACCAGCACCATCCCGCGATCCCCATGGATCTCGTCGTCGCCCGCGAACTGGAAATCTACGGCAGCCACGGCATCCAGGCCCACCGCTACGACGTGCTACTGGGCATGGTAGCCGCGGGCACCCTCCGCCCCGAACGCCTCGTCACCGACCGCTACACCCTCGCCGAAGGCATCGACTTCCTCCAGCGGATGGACCAGTTCCCGGGTACGGGAATCAGGGTGATCGACAGGATGTGAGCAAAGACTGGAATTCATGCGGTATCGCGGTCTTCCACAAACCGAAAGGGAGTCCATTCCCGATTAGTCTTGACTTTTCGGGAATCCGCTCCATAATAGTCCTATGAAACGAAGCATTG
>CAZRYP010000302.1:0-2348 GCA_964604295.1 uncultured Treponemataceae bacterium | reverse complement strand
CATTGCGCCATTTATCCTGAAAGATCTGCAGAAGAAAATTGTACTTGTTTCGGGGCCTCGCCAGGTCGGGAAAACAACGTTGGCCAGGAACCTCATGAAAGAATATGACTACTTCAATTTCGACAACAGCGAACATCGCCTCGCGATGAACGAAAAAAGCTGGGATAGACAAAAGCCCTTGGTGATTTTTGATGAACTTCACAAGATGCCGGAATGGAAGACTTTCCTGAAGGGGATTTTTGACGTTGAAGGGACAAAACCCGCTCTCCTGGTGACCGGAAGCGCAAAACTCGACGCGTTCAGAAAGGTCGGCGATTCCCTCGCTGGTCGCTTTTTTTTGTACCGCCTCCACCCTTTTGATGTCAAAGAGGCATCCTCGCTCTTGGAGCCGGAAGAGGCTTTGTCCCGCTTGCTTAGCATGGGTGGTTTCCCCGAGCCATTTCTTGAGAATGACCCTGTCTTTTACGCTCGCTGGAAAAAATCCCATATCGATGTCATTCTGCGACAGGATTTACTCGATCTTTCGGCGATCCAGGATATTCTTTCTGTCGAAACCCTCATCGAAATGTTGCGTGGCCGAGTGGGATCGCCGATTTCATACACAAATCTCGCGCAGGACCTGAAGAAGGATCCAAAGACGGTAAAATCGTATCTTGAATTGCTGGAGAGCCTCTACATCATCTTCCCGGTTCGTCCATGGCATCAAAATGTCGCACGTTCAATCCTCAAGGAGCCGAAATACTATTTTTTCGATACCGCTATGGTACGAGGCGATGGGGGGAAAAAGCTGGAAAACGCTGTCGCCTGCATCCTCAAAAAACAGCTGCACTTCATGGAAGATACGCGCGGCGTCTCCACCGACCTATGCTATCTCAGAACGAAAAACGGAAATGAATTGGATTTTGTCGTGTCGCAAGATGGTGTGTTGACCCACGCCTATGAAATCAAGTTCTCGGATTCAACGCGCTCGTTGTCATTTTCCCATTTTGAATCGACGCTTGCGAAAGCGCACAAGATCCAGATCGTGATGAATTGCGAACGCGAAAAAACCTACCCGGACGGTCTCGAAATCCGAAAAGCGGCCGCCTATCTGGCGACAATCGACGTGAGCAGGTAGAAGCGATGAAAATCCCCTGATTAACCGTTTGACCAGCCAGGCCCACACGGCCACCCGGCCCACCCGGCAAAGCTAGAACATCGCCGCCGCGCCGCATTGCGCAACAAAGCCGCCCGGGGAGGCTACCGGGCGGCTTTCCTTCCTTTTTTAAATGTTTATTGTATCAAATCTATCACGTTTTCAGCGACGAACCACTTCATTCCATTGAAAACCGCGACGCCATCGGAATCCACGGCCTTGTCATTCAGATAGACGATACTCTTGTTGCGGGGTATCCGCAGGGTCTGATCTCCCTTGACCACCACGAGGACGGGGTTTTCCGGATCAGCCTTGTCCACCGAAACGGAAGCGCCCTTCTTGGAGAACATCGAGGCCGCGTCCCGAAAGAGGCGGGAGCTTGTCGCCGCGAGATCGACATTCATTGTCGCGGCCATGTAGAAAGCTATGTCGGTATTCTTCACCAGGCCCGAAAGCTTTGTGCCGAATGGATCATAGCAGTAGAGCACGACATCCTCGCCGGTATGTCCGTTGGTGGTGAACCCGATCTTGGCGCGAGCGGCTACCACTGGACCGATCGCATAGTTCACCGACCCGGCCTTTGCCCCGGCGATCGCCGCCACCTCGGCGTCCGTCAGATCGGAAATTCCCATATACTTGGCCACAGCTTCCCTGATAGCCTGCGCCCCGGCGCTATCGGAGGTTCTAACCGGAAGCATCGCCTCGAGTCCTTCGCCGGTGAGGCTCGCCCGCTTGAGGGGATTGATGAAGGTAGTCCAGGGGGTCTTGTCATAGCCGGAGCTGATCGAGCGATCCCCAATCGAGATGCCGGAATTGCCATGGTCGGTCGTGGCGATGACGACTGTGTTGCCGTCATTTTTCGCGAAGTCGAGGGCCACCTTCACCGCCTCGTCGAATGCGATGATGTCGGTGACAACGGCGACGGGATCGTTCGCGTGCGCGGCCCAATCCACCTTCGAACCTTCGACCATGAGGAAGAATCCCTTTTCATTCGACGACAGGATCTCGATGGCCTTGGCTGTCATTCTGGCGAGCGAAGGTTCGTTACCCGAATCCCTGTCGAGGTCGTAGGACATCGCGGTGGCAGTCTTGGTCTTGCCGAAGGTGCCGACGAGCCTGTCGCCCCTGAAGGCGCGCAAGTCCGAAGCGTTGTCCACGTAGCCATAACCCCGCTCCGCGAGAATGGCTTTCATGTCTTCCTTGTCCTTTCGGG
>CAZRYP010000301.1:0-3339 GCA_964604295.1 uncultured Treponemataceae bacterium | reverse complement strand
GTCGGGCAGGAGAAGGGCTCCAGGCGAGAGGGGGAAGCTCGTCGCGCCTATGATGGCGGCGGTGACCGCCGATATGGCTATCGCGGCGATGATGGTCGAAATGATGATCCTCGGTGCCCTGATCGACTTCAGGCCTATGGATGAGGCCGCGGCCGCGATCCTCGATGCGACCGACTTCAGGGATTTTATGGAAATGGAAGGGAAGGGTTTCGCGACGCCGGCTTTCCCCTTTCGAGCGGGTTTCGGGAGACTGTCTTTCCCCGCCGCGTCGGCGATGGCTTCGGGGATTGCTTCCAGGGTCCTGGCGGCCGCGCCCATTCCCTTTTTCAATCCATCGGCCATGACCTGAGCTTTATCACCGGCGAAGGATTGGAGCTTCGTGCCGCTTTTCCTGAACAGGGACGCGGCGGCCGGGAGGCTGGATCTGCGGACCGGGCGTGTTTTCCTGCTCGCGGAGGGCTTCCCGTCGAGAATCGTCAGGAAGGGTTTCGAACGATACTGCGCGGAAGCAGCGTCCTTATATGCGTCATTCGTCCGATTCGTTTCGATATCCATAGGTTTATCGAGTATCGGAAGATTCGAGCCGATATATAATCGAAGAAGATTTTTTGACGAAGGATGATATGGTTAGTTCGCCGGAAAGGGCAAAGCGGCCAGGTTCGGGGAAAAGGCGCGAAGGTTCGGTAAGCATAGGCCGGATTGTGGCGTACATAATTTCCGCCCTGATCCTGGGCAGGACATTCCTCCTCGACGCGGCCGTGGTCCAGGGAAGGTCGATGCTGCCCGGCATCGGATCAGGCGCCATCGTCCCGATTTTCAAGGCGGCCTATGGATTGAGGAATCCCTTCGGAGGCTATCTCATCGCCTGGGGTGGGCCTTCCGACCGGGATATCGTCGCCGCCCTCCGTCCAGACTCGGGGAAGCTCATCATCAAGAGGGTGAGGACGGAAGAAGGCTACGGGATGGGGGCGGGGCCGGAGAAGGCCGAAGCGCGCGGCCAGGCCCGGTATTTCCTCCTCGGGGACAACAAATACGAATCGATAGACTCAAGGGAATTCGGCCCTGTGCCGATGAACAACATAGTGGGAAGGGTCATCGTGCTCCCCCGCTTCTAGGCTTTCAATACGGCATGGACAAAGAATGAAAATGACGAAGATCCGCCTGGTTTCAGCCCTGGCGCTGCTCGGGATATTCGCGGCGCTGGTACTGGCCAGGTATACGCAACTCGCGCTCGCCGCCGGAAAGGCTGGGGAACCCGGCCTGGAAGGACCGGGCGAGCGAGGGAGCATCACGGACAGGAACGGACGGGTCCTGGCCATGGATGTGCCCAAATACGACGTTTCGATCTGGCGACCCTCCACCCGTCCGGAAACCTTCAGGAAGGAAATGCCCGAGCTCGCCAGGCTGCTCGGCATCCCACTGGACAGCATTTCCTCGCGCTATGAGGACGGGAGCCAGAATTATTTCTATATCGCCAGGAGAATTTCCGCTGAGGAAGCCCGGCCGCTCACCGAGGCCAAAAAGGTGGGCATGTTCAGGGGCGTGCAGGTCGACGAAATCTCGGGACGCCTCTATCCTGAGGGGAGCCTGGCCTCCCACCTGATCGGTTTCACGGGCGAGGGAAACGCCGGCCTGGACGGCATCGAGGTAAAATACGAGAACGAGCTAACACCCAAGCCAAGAAAGGCGGACGACGGCACGGGGCGGCTCCTCGACCCGGCCAGCAAGATCCCCCGAGGGGATACCCTGACCCTGAGCATAGACGCGAATCTCCAATACATGATCGAGGAGATCATAAAGGGCGCAGTCAGGACGAACGGAGCCGAGTCCGCCTTCGCCCTCGCCATGGACGTGAGGACGGGGGAGATTCTGGCCTATGTCGCCGAACCCGGCTTCGATCTCAACCGCTATGCCTCCTTCGATGCCGAAACCCGGAGGGACATGCTCTCCCTCTACTCTTACGAACCTGGATCGGTGTTCAAGATATTCAGCATGGCTTCCATACTGGATATGGGCGCCATCACGACTAGGACGATCTTCGATTGCGACGGGGCTTATCGCCGCACCTTGCCGAGCGGGGAAAAGATCGTGATCAAGGATCTCGGCGTGTACGGCAAGCAGAACCTTGCGGGGGTCCTGGCCCATAGCAGCAACGCGGGCGTGGGCTACGCCTCGGACAGGGTATCGGAAAACGATCTGTACGAGAGGCTCAAGTCCTTCGGATTCGGCATGAAGACGGGAATCGGGCTCTCGGGAGAGAGTCTCGGGTCCCTGCGCGAGCCTGAAAAGTGGTCAGGCCGTTCCAAGCCTACCATCGCCATAGGACAGGAAGTGATGGTGACGCCGCTGCAAATGATCACGGCCGCCGCGTCGGTGGCCAACGGCGGACTCCTCCTCAAGCCGACGACGGTGTCGCGCATCGAGACGGCCGATGGGGAGCTGGTATTCGCCCATGAGCCGCAGGTCATACGCCGCGTCGTTTCCGAGGAGACCGCGCGGGTGATCCTCGACGCCATGGAAACGACTGCCAGCCTGGAGGGCACAGGCTGGAGGGCCAAGGTCGCCGACATAAGGATGGCGGTCAAGACGGGAACTGCCCAGATGATCGATCCGAAGACGAGGGCATATTCCGAGAAGGATTATATCGCCAGCACCCTCGGGATATTCCCCGCCGACGAGCCCCGCGTAGCCCTCTACATCGCCATCGTCAAGCCTCGCGGAGCCTCGTATCTGGGAGGCCAGATAGCGGCGCCCGTGCTCAGGGACGCCGCCGAGGCCGTCCTCGCCTGCATCGACATAGAGAGGGGGAAATCGCCCACCGTGGTGCACGGAGGGTCGGTCATCCTTCCCGCAGAATCGCCCGCCGTCGTCGGAGCGACGATGCCCGATCTCACGGGCCATTCCAAGCGCTCCCTCGTGCCCCTCCTGGAGAGGAAGGACCTGAGGGTTGTCATCAACGGGGACGGCTACGTCGTATCCCAGCAGCCTTCCCCGGGAACCCCCGTTGCCGAGGGAGCAAGGCTGATTTTCAACTTGAAGTGAGGTGGAAGGTATGGACAGGGACAAGGCGATTTCGGTCTGGAGGGAATACAACAGCGAAGATTCGCTTTTCAGGCATGCGCTGTCGGTGGAAGCGGCCATGAGGCATTTCGCCCGGAAGTATGGCGAGAATGAGGATTTCTGGGGAGTCGTGGGACTTCTCCATGACATAGACTACCAGCAGTTTCCCGAAGAGCATCTGGCTCATTCACGGCCTATGCTGGAAAAAGCCGGCTACGGCGAGGATGTCATCCATGCGGTGTTGAGCCACGGCTGGGGTCTGTGCAGCGAAGTCGAGCC
>CAZRYP010000300.1:0-3389 GCA_964604295.1 uncultured Treponemataceae bacterium | reverse complement strand
GCCTCGCTGTCACTGGGCTTTTACGACGAGCTTGCCGCCTGCGTCGACGGCATACATCTTGTAGGGGACGTCCTTCCGGTCGCCCCTTTCGGTGAAGAGCACGGGACCGGTCACGCCCTCGACTCCATCCATCTTCGTCCTCAGGGCATCGGCGATCGCCGCGCTGTCGGTCTTGCCGGCCTTGGCGATGGCGCCCACGATGGCGTAGAGTCCGTCGGCCGCGTAGACGGGCCATGGACTGGAGGGCAGTTCCTTGAATTTTTCGGCATAGAGAGCCTTGAACTGCTCCGCTATCGCCGTCGTCACGTCGGTGACGAGGGGTTCCTGGGTCATGAGGGCGCCTGCGGCCACATCGATGCCCGCGATCTTCACGAAGTCGTCGTTGATGGCCGCGTTGCCGCCGATGAAGGGGCAGGCGAGCCCAGCGTCCTTGGCCTGGCGGATCAGGAGCCCGGCCTCGGGATAGTATCCGGTGAAGTACCAGACATCGGGCTTGGTTTCGCGGAGCTTCGTGACGGCCGAGGAGAAGTCCTTTTCCTTGGGCGTTATGGCGTCGAAGTAGACGATCTCGGTCTTGCCTTCGGCGATGTAGGGCTCGAGAGCCTTCCTGGCCTCGTCGGCCACGCCTTTGGCGAAGGTGGAGCTGTCGTGCATGATGGCGATGCGCTTGGCTCCCAGGGTTTCGACGGCATACTTGCCGAAGAAGAGGCCTTGGGCGTCATCCCTTCCGCATGTCCTGAAGAAGAATTTCCTGTCCTTGTCCATGGTGAGCCGGACGGCCGTGCAGCCGTAGCCCACGGACACGATCTTGTTTTTTTCGTAAATGTCCGCCGCCGGTTCGGTGACGGAGGATCCGTAGCTGCCTATGACGGCCACGGCCTTCTGCGATACGGCCTTCTGGGCGGCGAGGGCCGAATCCTTGGGATTGGATCCGTCGTCCACGACGATTATCTCGATCTGCTTGCCCAGGACGCCTCCCGCCTTGTTGATGAGCTCTGCCGCCACTTCGACCGATTGCTTGGCCATCTGGCCTTCATAGGCGTAATCGCCCGTGATCGGCGCTTGCAGGGCTATCTTGACGGTCTTGCCGGCCGATCCTCCCGCGCATCCCGCCAGGACCAGAACCGTTACGGCGGCCAGGCATGCGGCGAGGAATATCCCGCGGCTTCGCTTCCTTGTTTCAGACATCTTCGTGCCTCCTGGAGCATCCTATAATGTCGCATAATTATGCGCAAGCTTGCATACGCATTTTTCTTGACAGTCCCGCATTGCGGCTATAGCCTGCCTTATCCGGCTCTCGATCGTCGCCGAGGAGAACAATGCCCAGGATCAGCTCGCACCCCGTGCTTTCCGTCCCCGAGGGAAGGAAGGAAGTCGGTTTTCTTTTCGACGGAAAGCCCGCCTCGGGATACGAGGGTGAACCGGTAGCCTCCTCCCTCGTCGCCCTCGGAATCGCGCGCTTCTCCCTCCACCCCAAGGACGGGGCTCCCCAGGGTCTTTTCTGCGCCAACGGCCAGTGCTCCCAGTGCGCCGTCCTCATAGACGGGATTCCCAGGAAGTCCTGCGTCACCCCTCTTTCGGAAGGCATGGATGTCAGGACTCTCGAAGGCCTGCCTGTCCTTTCCCCCGTCGACGAAAAGCTGAAGCAGGCCGAGCGCCGCACGATACGCACGGATATCCTCGTCATCGGCGGTGGTCCTTCGGGCCTTTCGGCCGCCTTCGAGCTGGGCAAGATGGGGTTCCAGGTTGTCGTCGCCGACGACAAGGAAAAGCTGGGCGGAAAGCTCGTCCTCCAGACCCACAAGTTCTTTGGCTCGGAGGAGGATTGCTACGCGGGTGTCAGGGGCATCGACATCGCGGGCAGGCTCGAGGAAAAGCTGAGGCGGATGCCCAGCGTGACCCTCCTGCGCAACGCCCCTGTCGTCGCCATCTTCAAGGACAGGAAGGCCGGAGTCTACAAGGACTATTCCTCCTATCTCCTCGTGGAATTCACCGCCCTCGTGGTGGCGGCCGGCGCCCGCGAGAAGAGCATACTCTTCCCCGGCGGCGACCTGCCCGGGGTCTACGGCGCGGGAGCTTTCCAGACCCTCGTGAACCGCGACTTCGTCGGCCCCTCGAAGCGCCTCCTCATCGTCGGGTCGGGCAACGTGGGGCTCATCGCGGCGTACCATGCCCTCCAGGCGGGGATGGAGGTGGCGGGGATCCTGGAAATCACGGGCAGGATTAACGGATACAAGGTCCATGCCGACAAGATCCGGCGCATGGGCGTCCCGATCCACCTCAACACGACCATCCTGCGCGCCGCGGCCGGAGAGCTCGGTCCCGCAGGAAGCCCGGGTTCGACAGGAGGCTCAGGCTTGGCCGGCGCGCCGGGTACGGGGCAGGGCAGGGTTGCCCTGGCCCTGACGGCCAAGGTGGACGACAGCTATAGGCCCATCCCGGGTACAGCCCTGGCCTACGACGTCGACACCATCCTCATCGCGGCCGGCCTCGCCCCCTGCGACGAATTCCTGAGGCAGGCCAGGGCTTACGGCATCCTGGCCGTGGCGGCCGGGGACGCCGAGGAGATCGCCGAGGCTTCGAGCGCCATGTTCGGCGGGCGTATCGCCGCCTTCGCCCTGGCCAAGATGCTGGGCCGGAGGGTGGAGCTGGATCCCTCGTGGATGCCGAAGCGCGAGGTCCTCAAGTCGAGGCCCGGCGACAGCTTTTCCCGCAGCCCCATGATCCCCGGCGCCGAATGGCGTCCCGTATTCTTCTGCTCCGAGGAGATCCCCTGCAATCCCTGCACGACGGTATGTCCCACTTCCTCGATCAGGCTCAGGCCGCTGCGGGGCAACATCCTGGATCTGCCTTACTTCGACGGAATGAAGTGCGCGGGATGTTTTTCCTGCGTCGCCGTCTGCCCGGGCCTGGCCGTCAGTCTCGTCAGGAAAGCGGGGGAGGGCGAGGCCGAAGTCGTCCTTCCCTGGGAATTCCCGGCCGATTTCCCGGAAGGGGAGGTCATGGAGCTGGTGGACCAGGAAGGCGGCTTCCTGGAGAAGGCCCCCCTCGTCGCGCGAAGGCGGGATGTGAGGGGCAAAACCTGGCTCCTCACCTTCAGGACCTCCCTGCGCAATGCCTCCAGCATCGCCGGCATCCGCGTCCAGGCGCCCGAGGCGAGCAGGGGTAGGGCTGTCGCCGGGGAGGTTTGTTCCGGGGAGGAAGCCTATGTCTGCCGCTGCGAGCGCGTCACCTTGGGAGAGCTGGCGGCATTCATCAGGGAGAACCGAGTCCGCGACATCAACCAGCTCAAGACCCTGAGGGTGGGAATGGGCGCCTGCGGCGCCAAGACCTGTTCCCAGCTCGTCGGCAAGGCCTTCGCGCTGGCCGGCGTCGATCCGGCCGAGGTG
>CAZRYP010000299.1:1596-3395 GCA_964604295.1 uncultured Treponemataceae bacterium | reverse complement strand
GGGGCCGCATGAGCGCCTTTTCCGTCGTCGTCGTCGGGCATTGGGGCGCGTTCCCCGGCCCGGGCGAAGCCACTTCCTGCTATCTCCTCAGGGCCCGGGGCACATCCATCCTCCTGGACTGCGGTTCGGGCTCCCTCTCACTACTCCAGCAGATCCTGCCCCTCCACGAGATAGACGCCGTCGTCCTCTCCCACTATCATGCCGACCACATCGCCGACCTGGGATGCTTGCAGTACGAGGCCAGGATCGACATGGACCTGGGGCTGCGCAAGAATCCCCTGAAGGTGTTCGGACACGGGGAGTCCCCTGCATTCTCGAAGCTGAGCTACCTGGAATTCGCCAGGGGAGAGGTCTACGGGCGCGAATCCCTCCTGCGGATCGGCCCCTTCTCGCTTGGCTTCTCGCCGACCATCCATCCCGACCCCTGCTACGCCATGAGGGTGAGCTGCGGCGAAGCCTCCCTCGTCTACACGGGCGACACGGGACCGACCCCCTCCCTCATCGACTTCGCCCGGGGGACGGACCTTCTTATCTGCGAAACAAGTCTCTATGATGAATACCGGGGCCGGATTCCGGGGCACATGAGCGCCGGGGAAGCGGGCCTACTCGCCAGGGAAGCCGGTGTCGGCATGCTCCTGGCCACCCATCTGCCCCACTACGGCGAGCACGGGAAGCTTCTCGAGCAGGCCCGGACGGCTTTCGGCGGCAGGACGGCTCTGGCGAGCCGGAACTGGACACTGGAACTATAGGACGGTACGCGATATGGATATGCTCAGGTTCATAGGACGAAGACTCGGCAGGCTCCTGCTGACGGTCTTCATAATCTCCACCCTCGTATTCTTCGTCATACGCATCATTCCGGGCGATCCCGCCCTCATCATCGCCGGCATGGACGCGTCTCCGGAGGATATCCAGGCGATACGGGTGAAGCTCGGGACGGACAAGGCCCTTCCGATCCAGTATATGGAGTGGCTCTCGTCGATCGCGCGCTTCGATTTCGGGGACACGATGATCTCGGGCGAGCCGGTGGCCAAGCTCATCCTCGAGCGCTTCCCCCTCACCCTCATCCTCGCCCTCCTGGGCATTTCCATCGGCATCGTGGTGGCCGTTCCCCTGGGTGTCCTCTCGGCGGTCAAGCGCTGGTCCTTCTGGGACTACTTCGGCCTCGTATTTTCCCAGCTGGGCATGGCCATACCCAGCTTCTGGCTGGGCATAATCCTCCTCCTCGTCTTCGCGGTGAAGATACCGATCTTCCCTCTTTTCGGATCGGAGACGGCCGCCCACTTCGTCCTGCCCGCCCTATCCCTGGGCTTCGCGAGGGCGGCCGTCATTCTCCGCCTGGCCAGGGCTTCCATGGTTGAGGAGCTTTCCAAGGAGTACGTGATCACGGCGAGGGCTAAGGGTCTCACCGAACGCATGGTCAAGTACAAGCACGCGCTCAAGAACGCCCTCCTGCCCGTCATCACGATCACGGGCATCGAGCTGGGCTACATGCTGGGCGGGGCCATCATCATCGAGCAGGTATTCTCGCTGCCGGGCCTGGGCAGGCTCTTCCTCTTCGGCATCTACCAGCGCGATTTCCCCCTGATCCAGGGCGGCGTGGTCTTCGTGGCCATCATCTTCTCCCTGATCAATTTCGCGGCCGACATCCTCTACAGCATAGTCAATCCGAAGATAAGGTTCGAATGATGGATACCAGCACAGCTCTCCTTCGCATCGAGAATCTCGGCGTCTGCTTCACGCACGGCGCGATGGAAGCCCACGCCCTGCGAGGCATCGACCTCTCCTTCTATAAGGAA
>CAZRYP010000299.1:0-1586 GCA_964604295.1 uncultured Treponemataceae bacterium | reverse complement strand
TGGCCTGGTGGGCGAGTCAGGTTCGGGCAAGACGGTGACGTCGACCTGCGTGATGGGACTTCTTCCCTCTCCTCCGGGCAAGATCGTCTCGGGGCGGATCCTCTTCGAGGACAAGGACCTCCTGGCCCTTCCCGAACCGGAGATGCGCACTTTCAGGGGCAGGAAGATCGCGATGGTGTTCCAGGAGCCGGGGAAATATCTCAACCCCGCGTTCAAGGTGGGGGAGCAGATCACCGAGATGCTGAGGCTCCACCTGGGCATGGACAAGGCCCAGGCCAGGGAGAGGGCCAGGGAACTTCTGGATCTCGTGGGCCTGGGAAAGGACGGCAGGGTCCTCGATTCATATCCGCACGAGCTTTCGGGCGGCATGAAGCAGAGGGCGATGATCGCGATCGCGATTTCCTGCAATCCGGCCTTCCTCATCGCCGACGAGCCGACGACGGCCCTGGACGTCACCCTCCAGCTCCAGATACTCAGGCTGATCAAGCGGCTCAAGGATATCCTGGGAATGGGGATCCTCTTCATCTCCCACGACCTGGGCGTGGTCAAGGAAGTCGCCGACCGCGTCTCGGTGATATACGCGGGGCGCATCGTCGAGTCCTCGACCAAGGGCAAGCTTTTCGACAAGCCCCTGCACCCCTACACGAAGCTCCTCATCATGTCCATTCCGGACGCCCGCAAGAGGGGAAAGCGGTTGGCGACGATAGCGGGACGAGTTCCCGACGCCGACAACGCGCCGACGGGCTGCGCCTTCCATCCACGCTGCCCTCTCGCCGACGAGCGCTGCGCCAGGGAAAACCCGATTCTCGCGGAAACAGAACCCGGGCACGCCGCCGCGTGCCATCATGCAGGTGAGACATGGAACATCTAATCGAGTGCAGGAATATCGTAAAGATCTACCGGGGCAGGGGCATCGGCGGGGCGAGACACGGCTTCAAAGCCCTGGACGGCGTATCGCTCTCGATCGACCGCGACAAGAGCTATGGCCTCGTGGGCGAATCGGGCTGCGGCAAGACCACCTTCGCCCGGGCTCTCTTGCATCTGGATCCCCCCACGGCGGGCAGCGTCGTCTTCGACGGCACCGATCTCCACAGCCTCGGGAGGCGGGAATTCAGGAAGTTCCGGAAGCGCATGCAGATAGTCTTCCAGGATCCCAACAGCGCCCTCAATCCCAAGATGAGCATCCACGACAGCCTCTCCGAAGGCCTGATCAACAGGGGCATCCAGCCCGAGGAACGCGTCAAAAGGATCAAGGATCTCCTCGAGCTCGTGGGCATAAGCTATTCCTACAGGAACCGCTATCCCCATGAATTCTCGGGCGGCCAGAAGCAGCGTATCGTGATCGCGAGGGCCCTCTCCATGGAGCCCGATTTCCTCGTCCTGGACGAGCCCGTCTCCAACCTGGACGTGTCTATCCAGGCCCAGATCATCAATCTTCTGTCAGATTTGAAAGAGGAATTCTCCCTGACCTACCTTTTCATCTCCCACGACCTTAACCTCGTGTCGTACATGTGCGACACTATAGGTGTTATGTTCAAGGGAAGGATCGTGGAGGAGGCTCCCTCGGAGCTCCTGGTATCCGAGCC
>CAZRYP010000298.1:0-3426 GCA_964604295.1 uncultured Treponemataceae bacterium | reverse complement strand
GGCCACCTTCGGTCACTACCTCGTCGGCGGCTGCATGCGCCCCGAGATGAAGCCGATAAACAGGCATTCCAAGATGGTGGGGCCGGCGTATACGGTCCGGATCCAGGGGAAGGACTCCTGCGCCCTCTACTACGCGATGCAGAAAGCCCCCGTGGGATCCGTCATCGTGATCGACCGCTGCGGGGACACGACCTATGCCTGCGTGGGGGAGATGGTAGCCCTCTTCGCCGAGTGCCGGGGTTTCGCCGGCATGGTGATAGACGGTCCGGCCACCGATTCCCTCGCCATAGAGAAATCCGGTTTCCCTGTATTCTGCACGGGCATTTCCGTGGTCACCACGAACGTGATCGGCGTCTCGGGGGAACAGGATGTGACGGTGACCTGCTCGGGAGCCGTCGTCCATCCCGGCGACATCGTCTTCGGCGACGCCGACGGTGTCGTCGTCATTCCCCCCGACAACTATATGGAACTCCTCGTGAAGGCGGAGGAAGCCGTCGGGCGGGAAGTCGAGCTGCGCAGGCATTTCAGGGCGGGCGGCTCCTTCAAGATCAACGTGGAAAAGCTCTGGAACACCGACGTGATGGCCATGATCAACGAGCTGAAGAAATTCGACTGATTCCCGCGCCTGCGTACGCGATGTCCGGCATTTGAAACGGGCATAAAAGGGGGCCGTCCGCGAGGGAATCGCGGACGGCCCCCTTTTATGCGCAGGGAACACGCGGATCAGCGGATGAAGAGCACTCTCCGTATCAGATCGCCTTCCAGCTCATAGATGACGATGACGTCCAGTTCCGCGTCCCCGACGCCCGTCACCTTCTCGTTGTCTATGACGAAATCGCCCTTGGCCATCCTGTTGGCGATCCTGGCCTTGAGCGCCTGATTCGCGAATTTCTTTCCGTACAGATCGCGCAGGGATCCCTTGGACCTGAGGAAGGGTTCGGATTCGCTCATGTTCCGCAATTCGACATCGTCTGAATAGCATGCGCAGAAAGCCTCCAGATCGTGCGCGTTGTAGGCTTCCAGCTGTCTGGAAATGGCTTCTTCCCTTGTCATTCGGCTTCTCTCCTTCCTGTCAGCCCCGGAATTCCCTGGCCGTTCCGCGCGTGAGCATGCTGCCGAGGAGGGCCGCCGGATCCTTGAACTTTCCGAGGAGGATCATCGCCGCGATGACATAGGGCTTGTAGCTGGCTTCCCTGTACGTATCGTCGCGGTATCGGTCGAAGACGCTCGCGGCGACCTCCCCGGCCTTGCACGACACGTCGGTGATGTCGGCGGGCAGGCAATGCATATAAAGCGCCTTGCCTCCCTTCGTCAGCTTCATCTTATCCTCGGTGCATTCCCAGTCCTTGAACTTCGCGTTGTTGGCGAGGCAGCTCTTTTCGAGATCCTTGAGGCCAGCCTGGTCGCCGGCGTGGAGGAGGGGGACGCGCTTCCGCATGACGTCGAAGGGAGCCCAGCTCTTGGGGTAGACAATGTCGGCGCCCGCGAAGGCCGAATCCATCGAGTGGCCCACGGTGAGCATGCCGCCCGAGGCTTCCGCCTGGTCGCGCGACAGCTGGACGACTTCGGGGATGAGGTCGTAGCCCTCTGGGTAGGCGAGGGAGACCTCCATGCCAAAACGGCTCGCGAGGCCTATCACGCCCTGGGGCACCGAGAGAGGCTTGCCGTATGAAGGTGAATATGCCCATGTCATGGCGATCTTCTTGCCCTTGAGCTTGTCGATTCCTCCGAAATAGTGGGCGAGGTGGAGAATATCGGCCATCGCCTGGGTGGGATGGTCTATGTCGGACTGGAGATTGACGATCGTGGGGCGGGAAGGGATGATGCCGGCCGCTACGCTCTCGTCCAGGGCCGTGGCTACTTCGCGCTGGTACTTGTCGCCTTCGCCCAGGTATATATCGTCGCGTATGCCGATGGCTTCGGTGAGGAAGCTGATCATGGTGGCAGTTTCACGCACCGTCTCACCATGGGCGATCTGACTCTTGCCTTCGTCCAGGTCCTGGACATAGAGGCCGAGGAGGTCGCAGGCCGAGGCGTAGGAGAAGCGGGTTCGAGTCGAATTGTCGCGGAAGTTGGAGACGGCTATGCCCGAATCCCACACCCTGGAGCTGATGTTGTTGTCCCTCATCCCGCGCAGGATGTCGGCGACGAGGAATGTCGCGTCCAGTTCGGCCCTGGACTTCTCCCAGGTGAGCAGGAAATCCTTGCCGGCCATGTCGATCCGCGTGGCGGCGAGGTTCTTGACGGCTTTTACGATCGCGTTCTTGTCCATGATTCCTCCGGATTGCGAGATTTTCAGGCGAAGCCGAGCAGTCTCGGTAAGAAGAGCGAGATCTCGGGTATGTAGGCGACGATGAACAAGGCCAGCACCTCCATGATGATGAAGGGGAAAATGGCCTTGGAAAGACGGGCCAGACTGATCTTGGAGATGGAGCAGGCCACGAAGAGACAGGCTCCCACGGGCGGCGTCATGAGGGCGATGTTGAGCGACAGCACCATGATGATGCCGAAGTGGATCGGAGCCATTCCCATGCTTACCGCGATCGGGTGGAGTATGGGGCCGAGGATGATGAGGGCGGCCGCTATGTCCATGAACATCCCGACTATGAGCATCAGTACGAGAATCATGAGGAGGATGAGCTTCGGGTTGCCTGTCGTCGCGATGAGAAAGGCCGCGATTGCCTGGGGAACCTGATTGATGGCGAGGACCCAGCTCAGGATAGAAGCCGCCCCGATGATGAGGAAGACGGAACCCGTGATTTTGGCCGTCTTCAGGAGCATCGGCAGAAGATCCTTGAAGGTGATGGATTTCAGGACGAAGAATCCTATCACCAGGGCATAGAGGACGGCGATGGAGGCGGCTTCCGTCGGGGTGAAGAGCCCCGAGAGTATGCCGCCGAGGATTATCACGGGCATGAGGAGGGGGATGATCGCGTCCTTCGTGCCGATGAGCTTCTGCCTGAACGTGGTCTTCGGACCCTTGGGATAGCCGCGCTTGTACGAAAGCCAGGCCGACATGATCATGAGGAGAATGGCGAGGACGAAGCCCGGAAGAAATCCTGCGGCGAAGAGCCCCGCTATCGACACATTCATGAGCGAGCCGTAGATGACCATCATGTTGGAGGGCGGGATAGTCGGTCCTATGATGGACGATGCCGCGGTGACGGCCGCCGAGAAGTCGACATCGTAGCCGTCCTCCACCATGGCCGGGATAAGCATCGTGCCGATGGCGGCCGTATCGGACACGGCCGCGCCCGTCATGCCGGCGAAGAACACTGAGGCGATGATGTTGGCATGGGCCAGTCCGCCGCGCCAATGCCCGACGAGGACGTTCGCGAAATTGACGAGGCGCTTCGTGATGCCGGCCTTGTTCATCAGCTCGCCGGCCAGGATGAAGAAGGGCATGGCCATGAGGGTGAACATGTC
>CAZRYP010000297.1:0-3431 GCA_964604295.1 uncultured Treponemataceae bacterium | reverse complement strand
TAAAAAAGCCGCCGATTCGGATGAAGTTCCGCGCCGGCGGCTCATGACAGGACAAAAGCCTCTATTTGTACTTGTCGCCGAGCTTCTTTTCCTTGATGATCCTCATGTAGTCCAGGTCGGCCTTCCTGTTGAGGGCTTCAAAATCCTTGGTGTTGAGGTAGGAGATGTTCGTGTTCATCTCCTTCATGCGCTTCACGAAGTCGGGATCCTCGATGCACTTCTTGAAGATGTCGTGGAGGGCCTGGACGATTTCGGGGGGGGTGCCTGTGGGAGCCATGATCCCTCTCCAGTGGCCGAGCACGATATCGAAGCCCTGCTCCCTCGCCGACATGACGTTGGGCAGCTGGGCCGGCCTCGCGGGACCGAAGACGCCGAGCATCCTGAGCGATCCGTCGAGGACGTTCGTGATTCCCTCGGAGGCGATGGACATGGAGGCGTCCACCTGGTCGTTCAAAACGCCGATGACCGCCGGACCGCCGCCCGTGAAGGGAACGTGGGTCACGCTGATGCCTGTGGCGTCTTCGAAGAAAAGGGCTGAGAAGTGGGCGCCGCCGCCGACTCCCGCGTTGCCGAGGTTGATCTTGCCGGGATTGGCTTTGGCGTAGGCGACGAAGTCCTTGAGATCCTTGAAGGGAGAGTTGGCCTTGACGAGGACGTGCGAATAATCCTCGACGAGTTTCATGACGGGCGTGAACTCCGTGGCGGTGAACGGAACGGCGTTCATGTGGGTCTTGATGATATGGGCCGTGTTCCAGTGCATGATGGTGTAGCCGTCGGGCTTGGCGTTGTTCTTGAATTCGACGATACCGGGCACGCCCGCCGCCGCGCCCACGTTCTTGATGATGAGGGGCTGGCCGTTGGCGTATTTCGGGAAGATCGAGGCGAGGGTGCGGAAGATCAAGTCGGCTCCGCCGCCCGCGGCCCACGCGACCAATCCCTCGACCGGCCTGTTCGGGAAGTTCTTGGCTGAAGCCTGCGCGCCGAGCGAGCAGACCAGGGCGATTGTCAGAACGGACACCAGAATCAGTCTCTTCATCTTTTTCCCTCCTGATATTGCTGAGTTTCTTCAACGAAGAAACCATGTAGCCACATGACGGAAAGGCGAAAAGGACCGCGGTCGGCAAAGTATGAAAGAACGTCCCGGCATGGGAGGGAAAAACCGCGACGCCATGCCTATTCCTGACCAGAATAGCATGGCATCCTCGAATTGTGTGTAAAAAATGAAAAATATTTTGATAAAAACAAAACCATGATATGCTGGACCAGGGTTGACGCCGGCCCTTTCGATACCGGCGGCGATCCCGGAAAATCAGGCTGCGCTCAGGGCGTAGCGCGACACGAAAAGGAGACAGCTGTGCAAAACAAAGCCGACGGCCAGTTCTATGCCCCCAAGGGAAAGGCCGCTCCTGTCTGCGGACCGGGCGAATTCGGCATGGGCGTGATCGGGCTCGACCACGGGCACATCTACGGCATGTGCAACGGCTTCACCGAAGCCGGCGGGGAAGTCCTCAAGGTATTCGATCCCGATCCCGCGAAGGCCGCCGCCTTCAAGGCCCAGTTCCCCGGCGCCAGGATAGTCGCCGAGGAAAAGGCTATCCTGGAGGATCCGGCCATAAGGCTTGTTATATCGGCCTCCATCCCCTGCGACCGCGGACCCCTGGGAATAAGGGTGATGGAACACGGCAAGGACTATTTCTGCGACAAGCCCCCCTTCACCCTGCAGTCCGACGTCGACGCGGCGAGGGAAGCGGTGAAGCGGACGGGGCGAAAGTACGGCGTCTACTACAGCGAGCGGCTTCACGTGGAATCCTCGGTCTATGCCGAAAAACTGGTCGCGGATGGCGCCATAGGCAGGGTGATCCAGGTCCTGGGCACGGGGCCGCACAGGATAAGCCTCTCCCAGCGCCCCGCCTGGTTTTTCGACAGGAAGAAGTACGGAGGCATCATCGTGGACTTGGGCTGCCACCAGATAGAGCAGATACTCTTCTTCACCGGAGCCAGGGACGCGCGCATCACCGCATCGAGGGTGACCTCCTACAAATACTCCGAATATCCCGATTTCGAGGATTTCGGCGACGCCTCCCTCTTGATGGACAACGGCGCCTCGGGCTATCTCTGCGTCCACTGGTTCACCCCCGACGGGTTGGGCGCCTGGGGCGACGGCAGGACCTTCATCCAGGGCACGGACGGCTACCTGGAGCTGCGCAAGTACATCGACGTGGCGGCCAATCCCGAGGGCGATCACGTGATCCTCGTGAACCACGAGGGCGAATACCATTTCAACGCCACGGGCACGACGGGCTTCCCCTTCTTCGGCAGGTTCGTGCGGGACTGCCTGGACCGGACATCCCTGGCCATGGACCAGGAAATGGTCTTCCGCGCGATCGAGCTTTCGATCGAAGCCGAGGAAAAAGCCCTGGCGCGGGGCTTGCGGCGATAGCCTCGTCGTATAGAATGACGGGATGATGAAGTATTCGGTATGCAACGAGCTCTTCGGCGACATGGACTTGGCCGAGGCCTGCGCCGTCATGAGGAGATGCGGCTTCTCGGGGGTCGAGTTCGCCCCCTTTACGATCTTCGGCGACTTTTCCGAAGGCGCGATCCGCGGAGGACTGGACCGGGCGAGGGAAGTCCTGGACGGTGAGGGCTTGGCATTCGCCGGTTTCCACTGGCTCCTGGCCAAACCGGACGGGCTCCATTTCGCGAGCCTGGACCCCTCGGTGAGGAAAAAGACGCGGGACCACCTGGCGAGGCTGCTGGACGCGGCGGCCGAGCTCGGAGGAGGGAAACTCATCCTGGGATCGCCCAGGCAGAGGGGCAGCTTCCCGGGCCGGGACAGGAAGGATGCCGAAGGCTTCCTCGTCGAAACCCTCGCCGACCTCGCTCCTCACGCCCTGTCCTGCCGCTCGGAAATCCTCATTGAGCAGCTCTCGCCCGAGCAGACCGATGTGATAAACACGATGGAGGAAGCGACCGGGGCAGTCGACCGGATCGGCGCGGCCGGAGTGTCGGGAATGTTCGACTTCCACAACGCCGTGAGCGAGAAGTATTCCTGGCGGGAGCTTGTCGAACGGTACTATCCTTATATCAAGCACGTCCATGTCAACGAAACGGACGGGAGGGCTCCCGGGACGGGAGTTTCCGACTATGGGCCCGCGTGGGATGTCCTGAGGGCCGGAGGCTATGACGGCTGGATGAGCATCGAAATTTTCGAAGTCCCGGCCGAACCCGGGGCTATGCTGGACGACGCGATGAGGCTTTTCCGCAGACTGGAAAAATGAAGGCAGGCGCATGGCGCCGGGGAGGACATCATGAATTTCGGAATAGTGGGCACGGGTTTGATCGCGGAGTTCCACGCGAAGGCTCTGGCCGAGATAAAGGGAGCGAAGCTCGTCGCCTGCCTGGACAAATTCCCCGAAAGGTCCAAGGCC
>CAZRYP010000296.1:0-3435 GCA_964604295.1 uncultured Treponemataceae bacterium | reverse complement strand
GGCGTTGTGGCCGGCGATCCCCATGCCGCCTTTGACAGAAGCGTCTCCATCGCCGAAGACTTCATGGCCACCGGCTTCGAAAAAAAACACGACCTAGTGGTGGTCTCGGCCTACCCCGCGACCACGGACCTGTGGCAGAGCGGCAAAGGCTTTTACAATGGGGACCTGCTCGTCAAGGACGGGGGAACCCTCGTCCTCGTCACGCCGCTCGACGAAGGGCTGGGCGACCACCCGGAGTTCATCTCTCTTCTCGAGAAAAGCCCCGCGGAAATCCTGGCTGTCCTCGATTCCGGGAAGCTTGAAGATCCCTTGGCGGCCGTGGCATCCTATGCCATCCGCCGCATCAGCGAAAGGTGCAGATTGAGGATCGTGACGAACAACCGCTCGATCGTGGGTCATGACCTGCTGGGCGCGCCAATCTCGGGAGACATCGACAGCGCGACAGCCGAGGCTTTTCGGGATGGGGCTCGGGATCTCGCCGTTGTCAATGACAGCTATATCCTCCCAAAAACGATTGTCAAAGGCTGATCCGTTGGAGAATTATTCAGTATACAGGAGCATGTGAATATGAAACCGAGCTTGCCAGGGAAAATCGTCGACAGGATCCACATGATGGCACCGTCCGTGATCCAGCTCCGTCATAGATTACACGGCCTGCCGGAGCTGAAATTCGAAGAGCATGAGACGATGGTCATCATCAGGGATTTCGCGGCTGGCTGCGGAGTCGAGCTGATAGAACCGCTTATCGGAACAGACACGGTAGCACTCCTTCGGGGAGGACAGCCCGGCCCGACCGTGCTTCTACGGGCCGATATCGACGCGCTTCCGATTCAGGATTGTTCTAGCAAGCCCTGGAGCTCCACCATTCCAGGAAGATCCCACGCCTGCGGCCACGACGGTCACATGGCCATGCTGCTTGGCACCATGAAAGTCGCTAGCGAATTCGCGAGCGATCTCGCAGGCAACGTCCGTTTCGTTTTCCAGCCAGCGGAGGAGGAGATAGGCGGGGGCAAGGCGCTTATCAAAAAAGGACTGCTCGAGCTTGAACCCAAGGCCAACGTCGCCTTTGCCTTCCATGGATGGAGCGGCCTCCCCGCAGGGAAGATCAGCTGCGCTCCCGGTCCGGCGATGGCAGCCGCGGACAGTTTTTCGATCACGATAAAAGGAAAAGGCGGACATGGGGGTATGCCTCACGAGGCAATCGATCCAGTAGTGGCCGTGGCCCAGTCTATAATCGCGCTGCAGACAATAACGTCGCGCAACGTCGATCCGCTGAAGCCCGTCGTCATCTCCGTCTGCTCTCTCCATGGGGGAAGTACGCGCAATGTAATTCCCAACGAAGTGGTTCTTGAGGGGACGATACGCTATTTCGACAAAGCACTTCAGGAATATCTCCTCGACAAAATGCAGTCGGTCGTCTCCAACACCTGCGCCGCCCTGGGGTGCACAAACAGCTTCACCTTCTTCGAAGGCTATATTCCGACGATTAACGACAAGAAAAGCGCGGAAACAGCGCGATCCATCATCATTTCAACAATGGGCGAAGCCGCGTGGTCCGAAGACTTCATACCCTCGATGGGAACCGAGGACTTCGCCTATTACTTGGACAGGATTCCCGGAGCTTTCATGAGGCTGGGATTGGGAAAGGACTGGCCCAAGCTCCACAACCCTGCTTTCGATTTCAACGACGAAGCGCTAGAGGCCGGGATGACGGCGCTCGTTGCCCTCGCTTTCGGATACAACGAGGCTTCGAAGAAATAGCGCGCGAACGACGTCAGCCCCTCGCTATGCGGATTGTCCTCAGCGCACAGGATTCACGAGTCGGCCTATTCCCTCGATCTCGACTGCGACCTCGTCTCCCGCCTGCATAGGCCCAACGCCCGAAGGAGTGCCCGTCATGATGATGTCGCCAGGTTCGAGGGTCATTATCGCCGAAAGATATTCCATGAGTTTTGGTATAGCGAAGATAAGGTTGGCGGTATTGGACGACTGTTTCACCTGACCGTTGAGAAAGGTTTGGATCTTTAGCGACGATGAATCCAATTCCGTCTCGATCCAGGGGCCGAAAGGCAGAAAGCTATCGAATGATTTGGACATGGTCCACTGCCCTTCCTTGGGCTGAAGATCGCGCGCAGTAACGTCGTTGCCGCAGGTGTAGCCGATTATATAGCTGGGGGCTTCGGCGGCTAGTACGTTCTTCGCTTTCTTCCCGATCACGACAACGAATTCGCCTTCAAACTCCACCTGTCTGGACATGGCCGGCCGTTCAATATAGTCGAGAGGGGCGATGACAGCCGTCGAAGGTTTAATAAAAAAGACGGGAGTCTTAGGAATGGCGAGTCCGAACTCTACCGCGTGGTCGCGGTAGTTGAGGCCGATGCAGAGGGCTTTGCCAGGCTGGCAGGGCGAGAGAAGCTTCACGGTTGACAGGGGAACGGCGGCTCCGGACGCTTCGAAGGTTCCGGTCGCTTCAAAGGCGCCGAATGGTGTGCCGGCCGCGATTCGAATCATGGATCCCTCGAGGATGCCATAAGTTTCCTTGGCTTCATGCAGGAAGCGGACGATTTTCATGGAGTCTCCTTGTCTTTTGAACATATAGAAGCATAGGCGGCGGCGATGGCCGCCGCCAGCCTGGCGTTGTGCATGACGAGGGCGATATTGGACTCCAGGCTGTCCCCGCCCGTGAGTTCCACGATTCTGGCCAGGAGATAGGGCGTGAGCCTCTTCCCGCCTATGCCCTGCCTGGCGGCATCGGCCACCGCCTTCTCTATGGCCGGATTTATAATGTCGGGGTCCATGGCGAAGGCTTCGGGTATGGGATTGGCCACGACGACGCCCCCTTCGAGCCCAGACATCCATTTCGCGTGCAGGATGGCGGCGATTTCCTCGGCGCTGTCGGCCCTTTCCTCCAGCGCGAGTCCGGAGCGGCTCGTATAGAAGGCGGGCAGCTCGAGGGTCTTGAAGCCTATCACCGGGACTCCCCTTGTCTCCAGGTATTCGAGGGTCTTGGGAAGGTCGAGGATGGATTTGGCTCCGGCGCAGACGACCGCCACGCTCGTGCGCGCAAGTTCATCGAGATCGGCGGAAACGTCCCAGGTGGATTCGGCTCCCCTGTGGATGCCTCCCATCCCTCCCGTGGCGAATACCCTTATCCCGGCCATCGATGCCACGATCATCGTGCCCGCCACTGTCGTCGCCCCGAGCCCCCCGTGGGCCAGAAGTCTCGGAAAGTCCCGCCGGGAAGCCTTCGTCACCGAGGACCCCGCCTTCGCGAGGAGTTCGAGATTTTCCCGGGAAAGCCCCGCCTTGAGCCTGCCCGACACGATGGCCACCGTCGCGGGCACGGCTCCTGCCTTCCGCACCGCCGCTTCCACTTCGAGGGCCGTATCCAGATTTCTAGGCCAGGGCATGCCATGGCTTATGATGGTGGATTCG
>CAZRYP010000295.1:0-3449 GCA_964604295.1 uncultured Treponemataceae bacterium | reverse complement strand
GAGCCGAGATGCCGGCCGAGGACGAGGAAATAGAAGACGCGATCAAGGAAGGCATAGAGCTCCAGTTCCTCGTCGCACCGAAGAAGGTCGTGCTCGAGGGCAAGAAGCTCGCAGGTCTGGAGTGCAGCAGGATGCAGCTCGGCGAGCCCGATTCCTCGGGCCGCCCGCGACCGGTGGAAATCAAAGGAAGCGATTTTCTCTTCAAGGCCGACTGGGTGGTCTCGGCCATAGGCCAGGACCAGAACCTTCTCGGTCTCGACAACGCATCCTATGGCGCCATAAAGCTCACGAAGGGCAATGGCATCGACGCCGACCCCGAGACATTCCGGACAAGCGTGGCGGGCGTGTTCGCGGGCGGCGATGTCGCCACCGGCCCGGCGACGGTCGTGGAAGCCCTCGCCGCGGGAAGGAAGACGGCGGAGTCGATCGAAGAACTGCTCGCGGGCGGGTCGAAGAAAGCCGCGGACGCCCGGGGAGCCGCGGAAAAACTCAGGCCGATCAACGACAAGGCGCTGAAGACATCCGAAAGAGCGAGCGTCAAGGAGATCGACCCGCGCAGCCGCTGCATGGACAGGGAAGATTACCTGACCCTGGAGGACGGCAAGGTGAGCATGGAAGCCCATCGATGCCTGGACTGCAGTTGCGTGGCCGTCAACGCCTCGGACGTGGCGCCTGCATTGATAGCGCTCGGGGCCACGATCAAGACGACGAAGCGAAGCATCGCCGCCGAGGATTTCTACACCGTGGGCCTGATGACGACCACCGTTCTCGACGTCGATGAACTCGTGACGGAAATCTTCGTACCGGCGCCCGAGGCGGGCACGAAGTTCAGTTTCCAGAAATTCAGGGTGCGCAACTCCATCGATTTCCCGATCGTGAGCGTCGCGTCCGCCCTGAACTTCGAAGGCAAGAAGATCTCGGCGGCGAGGATAGTCTTCGGCGCCGTCGCTCCCGTTCCCCTCCGCGCCATGAATGTCGAGGAAACGCTCATCGGGAAGACGGCGAGCGAGGAAACCGCGGAGCTCGCGGGCGCGGTCGGGGCGAAACAGGTGTTTCCGCTGGAGAGGAACCGGTACAAGGTGCAGATCCTGAAGGGACTCCTGAGAAAAGCCTTGCTGGCGGGGAATTGACGGGGCGCCGGTTCAGCGCCTGACGACCCCGAGGGGCATGACGACCTTGCCGTATACCTCGTTGAGCACCTGGGCTATGGCCGCGTAGAGGGGGGCGGCGAGGGTGCCGAATACCACCTGGAGCGCGCGGTTCATGCGCAGGGTGCCGAAGAACATGCCCGTCGTGAAGACTCCCAAGATCGCCTGGAAGAAGCCCATGTCCAGCTCGGCCGACTTCGCGGCAAGCCCGAGGGCCGGCATGACTCATGTGGCCACGAGGGCCATCCAGAAGAATCCGTAGGCGGTGAAGGCCGTGGCCCCGAAGGTGTTGTTCTTCTTCCACTCCTGGGTGCCGGCTATCACCTGGGCCAATCCTCCCACGAAGATGCCCATTCCCATGATCATCGAGTCGAGGGGGTAGATGCCCGCGTTGTGGATATTGAGCAGAATCGTTGTCATGCCGAAGCCGAAAAGTCCTAGGGATGCGGCTCCCGCTGCAGGCCGCGGCGCATCGCGGCCCGCCGGTCGACAAGGGGCCTTGATCCCCGTTAAGCTGGCGATATCGTGGGACATCATGAAGAGGATTGAGCCGAAGCGTATCGAAGTGGCCGGCATCTATGTCGAAGTGGTACGGAAGGCCATCGGGCGACTCCGCATCTCGGTATATCCTCCCGACGGGCGCGTGCGCGTCGCGGTTCCCTTCTGGATCGGGGACGAATCCCTTCGCGCGGCGCTGATCGAGCGCCTCGCGTGGATCAGGCGTCACAAGGAAAAATTCGCTGCCAGGCCGCGCCAGCCCGAGCGCAGGATGGTCGATGGCGAAACGCACTGGTACCGGGGCGGGCGGTACTGCCTGCTCGTCAGGGAAGGAGGGGGGCGCGAGACCGTCATCCTGCGCGAGGCTGTAGTCTCGGGGGAGCCTGGCGCGCCGGGGACGTCCGTCCTTCACCGCGAGCCCGGCGTCCTCGAGCTTTTCGTACGCCCGGGATCGGACGCGAAGCATAGAGGCGAAGTCATGGACTGCTGGCTCAGGAAGCGGCTGAAAATCGAAATCGAACCCCTCGTCTCGAAGTGGCAGCCGATTCTCGGCGTGGAAGCCTCCGCGTGGAATGTCAGGCGGATGAGGACCAGGTGGGGAAGCTGCAATCCGGCGAGAAGGCGCCTCTGGTTCAACCTGGAACTGTCCAGGAAACCCCCGGAATGCCTCGAGTATGTCGTCGTGCATGAGCTTGCCCATCTGCTGGTGAGCCGGCACGGAGCCCCGTTCAAAGCCCTGATGGACAGGCATCTCCCCGGGTGGTCCGGAATCCGCGAGAGGCTGAACGAGGCCTCGCCGGCAGTGGAGCCGCGGGACTAGCCTGCCGCCTCCCCTCAGGCGCCAGGACGTGCGCGGGCGGCCGTCCTGCGGCGCCTTTCGGCGAAGCCGATGGCCAGCAGGCTCACCGAGGCTGCCAAGGTCAGCGCGATGAGGGGCTTGCCGTACCGCAGGTCCCTATACACGGCCCCCTCGCCGGCGCGCGGCAGGGGAACGGGATCGTAGGGAAGGCCGTTTTTGTCGGCTAGAAGCCTGACGTTGAGAAGATTGACCACCGGGACGCCCCGCGAGGCGAATTCGTAGACCAGGCCCCGCGTGGCCGAGGCCGGGATGCGCGGCGGGTCGGTCACGAGCCCCTGGGGGAAATCCAGGGTGTAAGCCGAGGTCCCGCTGTTCGGGCTCGCGCCGCCGATATTCACGAAACATCCGATGCTTTTCCCGCCCGCCCGCTCCTCATAGAGCCGGAGGCGGCGCGCGATGCTTGCCTCGAGATCGGGCGGATCGAAGGCGATGAATTCCACTCCCGCTTCTGCCGCCAGGCCCGCGATGAGGTCCCTCGAATCCTCGAACAGGGGATTTCCTCCATAGTCCAGATCGGATCCAGGGGATACGGCGATGAGGGAATCGGGAAGCACCCCGGCTTCGGCCAGTATCATCATCATCTTCGCGATGGCGAAATCGGGCCTCGTGGCGCCGTACATCGAAGCCCCGAAGGAAGCGATGGTGAGGGCCTGGAGATCCATCTCCCGCGCCGCGCAGAGGGTGGCGATCATCAGCCCCGGGAAGGATCCGCTCGCGCCGATGGCGACCACGTCGCCCGCCTTCAGCCCGGCTTCGTGGAAATAGCGCACCATGAGGGCGGCGAAGTTGGGATTCAGGACGCTTCGCTTGGCCTCGAGGCTTCCCAGGGTGGTGGTCAGGGGCGTCCATTCCGGACCGATCAGGCCCGTCCGGTTCGGATCCAGCTCGGTTTCGGTCGGGATGCCTTCGGCGGCGAGGGCTTCCCCGAGGACGCGTTCGGCCTC
>CAZRYP010000294.1:2943-3451 GCA_964604295.1 uncultured Treponemataceae bacterium | reverse complement strand
CGAGAATCCCGTCAGGGGCATCATCTCCGCGATGCTCGGCTTGCTCATCGGAACCATGGGAATGGATATCTCCGGCATACCGCGCTATTACTTCGGCGTTGTCCACCTTCTGGGCGGATTGCCCTTCGCCGCCGTCGGGATTGGGCTTTTCGGATTTTCCCAGGTTCTGGTGCTGATAGAGATGCGGAACAGCGATGCCGATACCGGCGCGATCGATGCCTCGAAGCTGACATTGAAAAACAGCCTTCTCAAAGGCGACGATTTCAAACGCCTGCTGCCTCCGGCCCTGCGATCCAGCCTCCTGGGAACATTCATCGGCGTCATGCCCGGAGCCGGAGCGACGGTGAGCGCCTTCCTGGGCTACACGATGCAGAAATTCTTCAAGAGCAAGGAGCCCCTCGGCACCGGCGCGATCGAGGGCATAGCGGCCGCCGAAGCGGCCAACAACTCGGCCTGTGCCGGAGCTTTCGCGCCCTTGCTGGAATTGGGCATACCGGGGTCGGCGGTG
>CAZRYP010000294.1:0-2933 GCA_964604295.1 uncultured Treponemataceae bacterium | reverse complement strand
CTGATGGTGTGGGGCCTGCAGCCCGGCCCCCTGCTTTTCACCAATTCGCCCGAATTCGCGTGGGCGACTATCGCGTCGCTTTTCCTCGCGAACATCGTCACACTGATCATAGCCGTCGCATTCATCCCCTTCATCATCAAGATTCTCCGGGTGCCGACGAAATACATGATACCGTCCATCACCTTCATCTGCCTCATCGGGGCGTATTCCATCAGCAACTCGATGTACGGCGTGGTCGTCATGATCATAAGCGGATTGCTGGGGTACCTTCTCGTCAAGAACAAATACCCGCTTTCGCCCCTGCTTCTCGCCTTCGTGCTCACGAATCTCTTCGAAACCAATGTAAGGAAGGCGCTTCTGATTTCCCAGGGCAGCCTGGACATATTCTTCAAGAAGCCGATTTCATTGGTGATAATCGCCCTGCTCTTCATCCTCCTGGCTACTCCCGTGATCAAGTCGGAAATCGGCAGGATGAAATCGAAGGCGAAAGCGAAGTAAGAACTTGTCTCCAAAGGCCGTGAAGACGGCATGGAATAGCTGAGTGCGGAATCTTCAAGCCATGTACCGGAGGGCATGTGGCTTGGAGGATAAGCAAATATCATGAACGGGAAATCCCAGGAGGAATCTGATTATGAAAGGGAAACTGTGCGCGATTGCCTTGGTTCTGTTTCTTGCGGCATCAGCCGGCTACGCGGCCGGTCCGTTTACGCCGGCGAAGCTGGGCGAATGGATCATCACCTATAATCCGGGCAGCGGAGCGGACGTGTTCACGCGCAATGTCGTGGCTTCACTCACCGCGGGGGGCTTCACCACCGCGAATCTGCCCGTGGTTTCCAAGTCCGAGGGCAGCGGCATGGTGGGCATCCAGTACGTCGCCCAGATCTCCAATCAGGAGCAGGCTAACAACACGCTCCTCACCCTTGGCGGCGGCGACTTCAGCGAGGCGGTCAGGATCGCGAAACTGAAGCCCAACTCGATCCAGCCCCTTGCCCTCATGGTGGCCGAGGTACCCCTGCTTTCAAAAGGCAAGGACGGCAGGTTCAAGGATTTCAACGAGGCGATCGCCGCCATGTTGGCGGGCAAGCAGGTGATAATCGGCGGTCCTCAGAATGACTATGAATTGATGGCCCGTGATATCCGGAACGCTCTTGGCGTCACCGAGAAGGAACTGACCTATATCCCCTATGCCTCCGGCAAGGAAGGCCTCACCTCCCTGATGGGCAAGCATGTGGATTTCGCGCTCTCGACGCCGAGCCATGCGGCCGACCTGATCGCGTCGGGTGACGTGATCCCGCAGTGGCTGTTCTCGACCGGTCACTATCAGTTCGGGAACCTGGTGAAGGTGCCGACGTTCAACGAATTCAGCAACGGTAAATACAAGAACCTGGAGTACGGCATTTACCGCATAGTCTGCGCGTCCGGAAAGATGTCCCCCGAAGCCGTGGCGTACTGGGTCGATTGCCTGAAGAAGGCCACGACGACCCCCGCCTGGGAAGCGTTTTGCGCCAAATTCTCGCTCGTGACCAAGTTCAAGCCCATGGAGGAGGCCAGGCCCTGGATGTGATGAATCCGCCTGAACGGAAATCGCGGAATTTGAGAACAGCAGCCAAGCGATCGTTATTCGGAATCGCGCCATGGAATCAGCAAGGAGAGAGCATTCATGAAGCCAATGGACGGATTTCTCGTTCTGGATTTTACTCAGTTCATGTCCGGACCGTTATGCACCATGATACTGTCGGATCTTGGCGCTGAAGTGATCAAATTCGAACGCCCCCCGGTCGGCGATACCTCGCGGTTTTCGCCGCCCGGGAAAATGGGCGCGAGCTCCTATTATATAAGCCTGAATCGAGGCAAAAAAAGCGTTCTCCTCAACCTGAACGACGCGGGCCAAAAAAAGGCCTTCCTGGAAATCGTGAAGAGGGCCGACATTCTCGTGGAGAACTTCAAGCCGGGCACCATGGAAAAATATGACGTCGGTTACGATTCGCTCAAGGAAATAAATCCGAAGTTGGTGTACGCCGCGATCTCGGGCTATGGCCAGACAGGTCCCCTGAAGCAGAAGGGCGCCCTCGATCTCGTCATCCAGGCCGTCTCGGGGCTTATGAGCATCACGGGTGAATTGAACGGCGAACCTCTTAAATCAGGCACCTCGTTCAGCGACGCTGCCTCGGGTCTGTTCGCGACGATAGGAATCCTGGCGGCGCTGCGGAAGGTCCAGGAGACGGGTCAGGGCGACTATATCGACATCTCGATGCTGGATTCCACCTTCGCCCTTCTCGAGAACGCGATAGCGCGCTATTGCCTTACGGGTATCGTGCCGAAACCTCTGGGAAACCGTCACCCTTCGGCGGCGCCCTTCCAGGCCTTCGAGACGAAGAACGGAAAAGTCTTCGTCTGCTCCATCAGCGACGAGAACTGGCAAAGCCTCGCGAAAGGCATCAACAGGCTGGACCTCGCGGCGGATCCACGCTTCAGGACGATGTTGCTCCGTCAGCAGAATGTCGATTCCCTCGGGGCCGCGATCCAGGACGAACTGAAAAGCTGGACGGCCGAAGATCTCATGGACGCCATGGACAAGGTGGGAATCGTCAACGGCCAGATCAACACGATCGACAAGGTGGTGACCCATCCCCAGATACTGGCGCGCCATATGCTCATGAATGTCTCCTACCCCGGCGCCGAGCCGATGAAGACGGCAGCCCTGCCCATCAAGATGCGCTCGCTCCCCGAAGAGTCGTATTCCTACTGCGCGGGCCTGGGGGAAGACACCATCGATGTCATGGTGAATTACGGCGGGCTCGAAAAGGCTGAAGCGGAAGACATGTATAGGGATATTTTCACGGCGGTGGACAAGGTCGTGTCTGAACGCGCGATAAAGTGATCTGAGGTCCCCTGGTCCTCGAGCCCTCCCCGGGAAGCCGCGGCACGGAAAT
>CAZRYP010000293.1:0-3503 GCA_964604295.1 uncultured Treponemataceae bacterium | reverse complement strand
CCTCGCGATGTCCCTGCTGGTCTTCCTGGGCGTCTACGCCATAGGCAACCCGGCCGATGTCCTGATTGCGCCCGATGCCACGGATGCCGAAAGGATCGAAGTGGTGCGTCATTTCGGACTCGACAAGCCTCTGTACGTGCAGTACGGCAAATTCCTCGGAAACGCCCTCAAGGGCGATCTCGGCCGGTCCTTCAAGTTCAACGAACCCGCCCTCAAGCTGATAGCCGAAAGGGTGCCCGCGACGCTCGAGCTCGCCTTCGCGTCCCTGCTGCTGACCATCTTCCTGGGAATACCCCTGGGACTGTACTCGGGCTTCAAGCCCAATTCGATACCGAGCAAGCTCATCATGGGCTTTTCCGCCTTCGGCTTTTCCGTGCCCGCCTTCTGGCTGGGCCTCATGATGGTCATGGTCTTCGCCGTGTTCCTGGGCTGGTTGCCAGCCTCGGGCAGGGGGCAGACGACGAACCTCCTGGGCATTCCGGTCAGCTTCCTCACCTGGGACGGAATCAGGCATATGATATTGCCCGCCCTCAACCTGGCCGCCTTCAAGCTCTCCCTCATCATCAGGCTGACGCGGGCGGGGACGCAGGAAGTGATCCGGAGCGACTATGTCAAATACGCCAAGGCCAAGGGGCTCAAGCCCGCGAGGATAGTCCTCGTCCATGTGCTCAAGAACACTCTCATCCCCATCATCACCGTGCTGGGCCTCGAATTCGGCAGGACCATCGCCTTCGCGACGGTGACCGAGACGATCTTCGCCTGGCCGGGCATGGGCAAACTGATCATCGACAGCATAGGCACTCTCGACAGGCCTGTCATCGTCGCCTACCTGATGATGATCGTCGTCATGTTCATCTTCATCAATCTCATCGTGGATATCATCTATTCGGCGCTCGACCCCAGAGTCCGCCTGGAGGAACGCCGATGAAAGGCAAAAAAACGGCGGCCGGCGAGGCTGGCCAGGCTGCCGCCGCCAGCACGGCTTTCCGCGACACGCCCCTTGGCAAGGCGGTGGCCGAGTACAGCGAAAGCAAGGTGGCCGTGGGCGCCTTTTTCGTCGTCCTCGCCTTCGTGCTGGCGGCCCTGTTCGCGAATTTCATCGCGCCGCAGGATCCCTACGACCTGGCGACGCTCGACCTCCTGGACGGGGCTCTCGAACCTCTCTCCAAGAGCTTTTCAGGATCCACCTATATCCTCGGCACCGACGAGCAGGGCAGGGACATGTTCTCGGCCATCCTCTACGGGCTGCGGATAAGCCTGTCGGTGGGGGTGATCAGCACCATCATAGCCTTCGCCTTCGGCACGTCGCTGGGCCTCATCGCGGCATACAAGGGCGGGCGCTTCGAAAGCATCCTCATGCGCGTCGTCGACCTCCAGCTCAGCTTCCCGGCCCTTCTCATCGCCCTCGTCCTCCTCGTCGTGCTAGGCCAGGGCGTGGACAAGATCACCCTGGCCCTCGTGATCGTGCACTGGGCGTATTTCGCCCGCGCCGCCCGCGGGAGCGCCATGGCCGAGCGCAACAGGGAATACATCGAGGCGGCGCGGGCGCTGCGCCTTTCCGACCTGCGCATCATCTTCCGCCATCTCATGCCCAACGTCATGCCCTCCATCATCGTCATCGCCACGACGATGGTGGCCAGGGCCATCTCCACCGAGGCCACGCTCAGCTTCCTGGGCATAGGCCTCCCCATCACCGAGCCCTCCCTGGGCCTCCTTATTTCCAACGGTTTCCGCTACCTCCTCTCCGGGAAGTACTGGATAAGCTTCTACCCCGGCATCGCCCTTGTCGTGGTGATCGTCGCGCTCAACATGATGGGCGACCGCCTGCGCGACGTCCTCAATCCGAGGTTGAAACGATGAACGACACCATGACCCTCGAGGTGGAAGGCCTCCGGACCCACTTCTTCACCAAGGCAGGCATCGTCAAGGCCGTGGACGACGTGTCCTTCTCCCTGCGCCCTGGCGAGATCATGGGTCTCGTCGGCGAATCGGGCTCCGGCAAGAGCGTGACGGGATTCTCGATTCTGGGCCTCGTGGACAGCCCCGGAAGGATCGTGGACGGGCGGATCGCCTTCAAGGGCGAGGACCTGCGCACCTGCACCGAGGAACGCCGCAGGTCGCTCCGCGGCTCGGCCGTGGCGGCGATATTCCAGGATCCCCTCATGACGCTCAACCCCGTCCTGCGCATCGAGACCCAGATGGTCGAGGCCGTGATGGCCCATGCCAAGGTGGGCAGGGGCGAGGCCAGGCGCCGTTCCATCGAAGCCCTCGAGAAGGTGGGCATCCCCGCCGCCGAGGAGAGGCTCTCCGCCTATCCCCACCAGTTTTCCGGCGGTATGCGGCAGCGAGTCTGCATCGCCATAGCCCTCCTCAACAATCCCGCCCTCATCATTGCCGACGAGCCCACCACGGCCCTCGACGTTACGATCCAGGCCCAGATCCTCCACGAGATGAGAGCCCTCTGCGTCGACACCGGCACCTCCCTCATCTGGATAACCCACGACCTTTCCGTGGTCGCGGGGCTGGCCGACAAGATCTGCGTCATGTACGCGGGCAGGATCGTGGAGAGCGGGAGCGTGGACGAAATCCTCGATCATCCGCGCCACCCCTACACGCGCGGCCTCATCAGGTCGGTGCCTTCGAGGACGGAGAAGGGGGGCGAACTCTACCAGATTCCCGGCATGATGCCTTCACCCCTCTCCCTGGGAGAAGGCTGCGCCTTCCGTACGCGCTGTCCCCGGGCCGACGGAGAATGCCTGAGGAACCCGGAGGAAAGGCTCCTCGGCGACGGGCACGCCTGTCGCTGCTTCCATCCCCATCCCGAAGAGGAGCCGGTATGAGCGCCGAAAACATCTCCGGATCCTCGCCGATCCTCGTCGCGGAGCGGCTTTCCAGAAGCTTTTCCCGCGGGCTGGACCTGTCCGAAAAGATCGCGAGAAAGCTGGGCGTCAAAGTTGAGGAGAGGATCGTCCACGCCGTGGACAATGTGGACTTCACGGTTTCCAGGGGCGAAGTCGTGGGCCTCGTGGGCGAGTCGGGCTGCGGCAAGTCGACGCTGGGCAGGATGGTGGCCGGCCTGATCCCCCCCAGTTCGGGACAGGTGCTCTTCAGGGGAACCAACCCCGCCATCGCGAGGACGAAGGAAGAGAGGCTAGCCGCCCTGAGAGTTCAGATGATCTTCCAGGACCCCTTCGCCTCACTCAACCCGCGCATGAAGGTGCGCGACATCGTGGGAGAGGCACCCCTCGTCCACGGGCTCGTGAAGAGGGAAGACCTGGAGGACTGGGTGGCCTCGACCCTCCTGCGCTGCGGTCTCGATCCGGCGTACATGGATCGATATCCTCACCAGTTTTCCGGCGGACAGCGCCAGAGGGTGGGCATAGCCCGGGCTTTGGCCGTCCGGCCCGAATTCATCGTGGCCGACGAGGCGGTGGCTTCGCTCGATGTCTCGATCCAGGCCCAGATCCTCAATCTTTTCATGAAGCTGCGCGAGGAGCTTTCCC
>CAZRYP010000292.1:0-3505 GCA_964604295.1 uncultured Treponemataceae bacterium | reverse complement strand
ACGAGAAGGCCGAGAAATGGTTCCGCAAGCTCGAGGCGAAGGAACCCGATTCATTGAGCGTGCTGAGAAACCTGGGTGTCATCCTCATGGCCAGGGGAGACGCCGACGGCGCCGAGCGATATCTACTCAAGGAAGAAAAATTATATGGCCGATCCTTTCATCGCCACGCGGCCCTCGCCGATATAGCCTATGCGCGGGGCAAGCGCAGGGAAGCCGAAAAGCGCTACTCCCTCGCCCTTCAGGAACCGGAGTGCGCCCCGGGCGGGAAGGCCGAAGCCGTCCGCCCCCTCATGGAGAAAAGGCGGGAGATCTGCGGGAGCGAGGAATCTTTCGCCAGGAGCAGGGAGGCGATGCGAGTCTTCGAGGAAGCCCAGGCGATCCGCGACAGGGGGGAATTAGACAAGGCGGTGGAGGCATTCCTGAAATCCGCGTCCCTCGATGAAACCAACTGGCCTGCCTTGAACAATGCCGGATCGATTCTCCTGAACACCATGAAAAAGCCTACCGAGGCGGCGGAGATGTTCCGGCGGGCCTTTGCCATATCGCGCAATGTCCAGATCGCCCGCAACCTGGATCTGGCGCTGCGCGACGCGGAAAAAGAAGCCAAGGGAAGGAAGCGATGAACCCGATCCCTGACGCGAAGGAAATCTTCCTGAAAGGACTGGAGCGCGTGGATCCGCGGCGCCTCCTCGACTACTCGCTCTCGCTCGAGGGCGAGACGCTCTCGGTCAGACACGCCGCAGGCAGCTTCAGCTACGATCTCTCCTCCTACCGGCACCTGGTGGTAGCCGGGATGGGCAAGGCTTCGGCTGTCCTCGCCAAGGCGCTGGAAGGCATCCTCGGGAACCGCATCGAAGACGGTTTCGTCGTGACGAAGGCTATCTCGGGCATCGAGTGTTCCCGGATACGCCTCGCCGAGGCGGGCCATCCGGTTCCCGACGAAAGATCGGTCGCGGCCGGCAGGGAGATCCTCGCGCTGGCGGAAAGGGTTAGAGGCTACGAATCGTCAGGCGAAGCCACCCTCGTCATCGTCCTGGTATCGGGAGGAGGTTCGGCCCTCCTCGCAGCGCCCGCAGTGGGCTTGAGCCTCCGGGACAAGGCGGAAGCGACGAGGCTCCTTCTCGGCAGCGGTGCGGCGATCCAGGAGATGAATGCGGTCAGGAAACATCTTTCGGCGCTCAAGGGTGGGAGAATGGCCGAAGCCTTCGCGCCGGCCACCCTGCTTTCCCTCATCCTTTCCGATGTGATAGGCGACGACCTCGACGCCATAGCCTCCGGTCCGACCGTTCCCGATTCCTCCACCTGGGAGGGCGCGAAGAGGGTGCTGACCGGCCGCGGCGTCTGGGACAAGGTCCCCCAGGCCGTGCGGAGAGTCTTCGAGGAGGGGCTGGCAGGTTCGAGACAGGATACCCCCAAGGCCGGCTCGCCGGCATTCGGCGGTGCGAGGACCTTTCTCGTCGGCAACAATATGCTGGCTCTCAGGAGCGCCGAGGATGAGGCCAGGAGAAGGGGATACAACGCTCTCTTGCTTTCCTCGCGCATAGAAGGCGAAGCCCGGGAAGTCGCGCGGCTCTTCCTCGCCTTCGCGGGGGATATCGCCCAGTACGGCATTCCCCTCGCGCGACCCGCCTGCGTCCTCGCGGGGGGCGAGACGACGGTGACGCTGAAGGGCGGAGGAAAGGGCGGCCGCAACCAGGAGATGGCGCTGGCCTTCCTGGAGGGCCTCGATCCCTCACGTCCCGGTCACGGACAGGCTGTCTTCCTTTCGGGGGGAACTGACGGAAGCGACGGACCCACCGACGCGGCGGGGGCTTTCGCTTCGCTCGCCCTCAAGGAAAAGGCCGCGGCCGCGGGGCTGGATCCGAGCGCATATCTGGCGGACAACGATTCCTGGAATTTTTTCTCGGGGATAGACGGTCTTCTCAGGACCGGACCCACCGGCACGAACGTCTGCGACATGCAGATACTGCTCCTCCCATGACAGGCACGGGACCGATGATCGTCCAGAGCGATCTTTCCATCCTCCTCGATGTCCACGCCCCGCGGTTCGAGGAGGCGAGGGAAGCCCTGGGAGGCTTCGCCCTTCTCGAGAAGAGCCCCGAGCATCTCCATACCTACCGCATAACGCCGCTCTCCCTCTGGAACGCGGCGGCGGCCGGGTTCGCGCCTTCGGACGTGATTTCGTCCCTTTCGGAGTTTTCGCGCTACGAGGTGCCGAAGGATATTCCCTTCATCGTGAAGGACACGATGGCGCGATTCGGGGCCCTCGTCCTGCGCGACGCGGGTCCGGCGGCTGCCGCCGCGCCGGAGGCGACCGATCTGCCCGCGGATGCTTCGCCCCGCCTTCTCCTCGCCTGCGCCGAGGCCGATCTGGAGCGCCGCCTCCGGAGCGACAAGGGCCTCGGCAAGTGGATTTCGCCCTGCAGGGGAGGCTTCTCGCTTCGTCTCGTCGACAGGGGAACGGTGAAGATAGAACTCCTCAAGCGGGGCTGGCCGGTAAGGGACGAAGCGTCGCTCCGCGATGGCCAGCCCTTCCCGATTTCCCTGAAGTTCGCCAGCCAGAAGGGCGAATGGCAGCTCAGGCCTTACCAGACGGAAGCCGTGACGACCTTCGTCGGCGGGAACAAGCCGGGGAGCGGGTATGGAGTCATCGTCCTGCCCTGCGGTTCGGGCAAGACCATTGTCGGCATGGCCGCCATGGCCGCCCTCGGGCAGACTACCCTCATCATCACGACGAACATCGCGGCAGTGCATCAATGGAGGGACGAGCTCCTGGACAAGACCGACATTCCGCCGGAGATGATCGGGGAGTACACGGGCGCGGTCAAGAAGATCAAGCCCGTCACCATCGCGACCTACCAGATCCTGACCTGGCGCCCCGACAAGAACGCCGATTTCCCCCATTTCGGGATATTGAGGCGGGAGCGCTGGGGTCTCGTCATCTGCGACGAAGTGCATCTCCTCCCGGCCCCGGTTTTCAGGGTCGTCGCCGAACTCCAGGCGGTGCGGCGCCTGGGCCTTACCGCCACCCTCGTAAGGGAGGACGGCAGGGAGGAGGACGTGTTCTGCCTCATCGGACCCAAGCGCTACGATGTGCCCTGGAAGGAACTGGAGAGGAAAGGTTTCATCGCCGAAGCATGGTGCAAGGAGATCCGCATAGCCATGGACGACGCCACGAGACTGTCCTATGCCGTGGCTTCCCAGCGGGCGAAGATCAGGATCGCGGCCGAGAATCCCATGAAGGAAGAGGTTGTGCGCTCCCTGGCCGAGCATCACGCCGGCGAGGGCATCCTCGTCATAGGGCAGTACATCGATCAGCTCAAGCGCTACGCGGGGCTGCTTTCTGCGCCGCTGATTACTGGAGCGACGCCCGAGGCCGAGCGCGAAGCACTGTATTCGGCGTTCAAGGCCGGCGAGATACGGCTTCTCGTGGTCTCGAAGGTAGCCAACTTTGCCATAGATCTGCCCGACGCATCGGTGGCCATACAGGTGTCCGGCTCCTTCG
>CAZRYP010000291.1:0-3511 GCA_964604295.1 uncultured Treponemataceae bacterium | reverse complement strand
GGACAAGGTCTCGGGAACCCTGCTTTCCGCCGCCGGAATCGCTGGGCTCACGACCATGTTCCTGCCCGGGCTGGCCCGGGGCCTGCTGAGCCTTGGCGGCGTCGGTCTCCTCCTCTACGGCCTCGTGAACATAGGCGGCTTCCTCTCGGCGCTTCGGAAAAAGAACTGACGGATCATCCATCCGATGAAGTATTATCTCGAAACCTACGGCTGCCAGATGAACAAGGCCGAATCCTCGGCTCTCGAGACCATCCTGCGCGACCGCTCCTGGCTGCCTTCTGCCAGGGATGAGGCCGATCTCGTCCTGGTCAACACCTGCACGGTGCGCGCCACCGCGGAAAACAGGGCCTGGGGCAGGATAGCCCAGTTCGCCTCCGAAAAAAGGAAGAGACAATTCGCACTCATGGTGGTCGGCTGCATGGCCGAGCAGTACCGCGACGGGATGAAGAAGCGCGTTCCCGAAATAGACTACGTCCTGGGCACTTTCCAGAAGCAGTCCTTCGGCCTCGTCCTCGACCAGGTGGAGGCGGGAACCCGCTACGACCTAAAGGACGAATCGCCTGCCTACGTCTTCTCGAAAACGCACCACGAGCCAGGGGCATTCCGCTCCTTCCTGCCCATAATGCACGGGTGCAATAATTTCTGCAGCTATTGCATCGTGCCCTATGTGCGCGGAAGGGAAATCTCCCGCTCGCCGGAGGACATCCTCGCCGAGCTGGACGCTCTCGAAGCCTCGGGCGTGAGGGAAGTGACCCTCTTGGGGCAGAACGTCAATTCCTACGCATGGGAGAGTCCTGACGGGAAAATCGACTTCCCGGGACTTCTCAGGATCATAGCCTCGCATCTGCGAGGAAGCCGGGAATCGGAGCGGGGAACCGGCGGGGACTGCAGGAAGCCCGGCATCGGCTGGATCCGTTTTCTCACGAGTCATCCGAAGGACCTTTCCCCCGAACTGATAAGGACGATAGCGGAGGAACCACTCTACTGCAGGCATATCCATCTCTGCATACAGTCGGGATCCGACAGGGTCCTGTCCCTGATGAACCGGAAATATACCAGGGACTATTTCCTCGATCTCGTCGAATCGATGAAGGCGGCCATTCCAGGCCTCTCCCTCTCGACAGACATCCTGGTGGGATTCCCCGGGGAAACGGAAGAGGACCTGGAGGCTACCCTGGACCTGATGCGTAAAGTCCGTTTTGCCTATTCCTTCATGTACCACTTCAATCCGCGCGAGGGGACTCCGGCCCTCGCCCTGGCCGGGAGGGTTCCCGAAAAAGTCAAGAAGGCCAGGCTGGCCCGCGTCATCGCCCTTCAGAAGGAAATTTCGGAAAAGCTGATGGAGGAGAGGCTGGGGGTCGTCGAGGAGATCCTGATCGAAGGAAGGTCCAGGAAATCGGCGAAGGAATTGCTGGGCAGGACAGCCAGGGACGAGATGGTGGTAGTCGCGGCCGATCCGTCCAGGATCGGCCAGTTCGCGCGAGTGAGGCTCTCGGCGAAATCGGGGAATACCTTCAGGGCGGAAGAAGTGAATGAATAGACGGGGCGTCGCGATCTGCCTTCTCGCCTTCCTGGTCGCCGCGGCGTCGGCCCAGGGCGGCAAGGCTCCGGCAGCGCCCAAGGTCGAAGCCGGGATGACGCTTGCCGCCGCACGGGTCGCGGTCCAGAAAACCCTGGGAACCGAATCCTTCGGAATATATCTCGAAACATACTCCCTTGCCCTTCCCCTGCACGAGGCGGTAGCCCTCTGCAGGGAATACCTGCCCAAATCCCCGCCCTCCCAGCGCGCCGGGCTCGCCTCCTTCTCTGGCTCCCTGGCCCTCATCGCGGGACGCTACGACGACGCGGGCATTCTCTTTTCCCAGGCGGGCGCATCCAGGCCCGACCTCCTCCTCAAGGCCTTGCGCTGTCACCTCGCGGCAGGCGACATCGCCGAGGCCAAGAGACAGCTGGACCTTGTGCCGGAGAGTCTGGATGGAAAGTCGTTCGGGACGGAAAGGCAGATTGCCCTCTCCTGGATCCATGTCCTGGAAGGGGAGGCCGAAAAGGCATTCATCATCCTCAAGCCTCTCGCGGAAGGCCATTCCGCTTCGGCCAGGGAAGCACTCTTCCTTCTCTGGGTCGTGGCCTCCTCTCCCAATTTCGCGGATATCGGTGTTTCCACGAAAGGCTACGAGGCCAGGACCATGGAGGGAAAGCTGGAAGCAGAGCATGGCGGATCAGTGGAACTGGCTCTCATCAGGAAGGGCGTAGCCTCCAAGCCCGCGGCCTGGCTCCTCGCCGGCCTCTTCGGAACCTCCGGAGAGCAGGGTGCGGAGCGAAGCCTGGCCCGACCCGACCCCGCCAAGGACCAGAGCCCCGATTCCGGAAACGCCCCGGCGATGCTGCAGGTGGGCTGGTTCTCGCGCAGGGAAAACGCGGCTGCCCTGACGGCAAAGCTCGCCTCGATGGGGTTTCTCGCGAAAACGGAAGAGCAGAAGACCAAGGACGGCGAACCGCGCTGGGCTGTGATCGTGGAAACGGGCGGCGATTGGACGAAGACTCAGGCAAGGCTCAAGGATCTGGGCTATGAATCCTATCTTCTGCCCTAGTTTTCCAATTTGCCGAGGATGAGGTCAGGCTTGTAGAGTCTCTCGACCCTGTCGGAAAGTATCCTGGCCGGCTGGAGGATCAAGGTCCCTATCGATCCGTATTTCCCCGGCCTTATCGTGACGATGAAGCTCAGACGGCCGGCGGGCATGGATTTTTCGTCCATAAGGCTCAGGTCCATGATCGTTTCGCTTCCCAACCTGAAGAGGGAAAAGAATCCCCGCGAAGCTTTTTTACCCTCGATGAAGGTGAATCCGCCTTCGTCCAGTTCGAGGCTCACCTCATGTTCCGACGCATAGTAACCATCGAAATCCCCGGTTTCCAGGGCCAGCTTTCCGTGACCCGCGTCTATGCCCGCCATGAAGGGATCGCCCGCGGGCACGATCTCCAACTTGTCCCGGAAGGAGTCGGCGGGAGGCAGGGAAGAACGCCGGTAGACTCCGTTCCATTCTTCCTTGATGGCGAACTTGACGACCTGCTGGGCCGTCGCCCTCACTCTCACCCTGTCCTTGCCCACCAGGTCTATGCCCAGGATCCGCAGCATCTCGGGAACGGCGCTGTTGGAGATGGATGTGTAGATGCCCGCGAAGGCGGGATTCGATCCGCCCCAGTCCCATTGCTGCCGCTCCTGTCCGCTGTGGATGGATATCGTCCTGTCCTCCGGATCGAAATAGAGAAGGGCGGTCCTGCCGCCTGCGGGCTCTTCCTTGATCCAGAGACCCTTGAGATAGGATTCGAAATCCTCTGCGCGGCCGGTGAGTATGCCCTGGATGAAGAGCTGCTCGACATTCTCCCCGGGGACGAGGGATTCCTTTCCCCTGACGTAGCGGTTCTCCCTGCCGTTCCATGAGAAGGAGACTTTTCTCTGGTCCAGGGGAGAGGCCCCGCCGGGCGCTGCTTCGTAGAGACTTATCAAAGCCGG
>CAZRYP010000290.1:0-3522 GCA_964604295.1 uncultured Treponemataceae bacterium | reverse complement strand
CCGCGACGCGCGCGGGGGCAAGGTTCAAAGTTCCATACATTCCGGATGCCCCTTCGAAGAAGGGGTTCCATCCATAGGATTCAAGGGGATCGTGCATTCCTGAGTCTCTCCGCCGATGGCGTTTCATGCGCGCGAAGGCGCATGCCCTCGTCCTTCGCGGCAAGCCGCGAAGGACTTGATAGACCAAGCCGGCGCGGCTGGAGCCGCATGGGCTTGATTCCTTGACTGAGTCGTATAGGGTGGATGGAGGCTCGGAGAATGTCCCTGATTTTCGGAAAGGGTTTAGGCGAGTATCCCCCGAGGGTCCTTCGATGCGGCAATTACCTTCTTCATACAGACCTCCTCGTGGACAGGGTGGGGGAGCCCCAAGGGCTCGCTCGAGGGTCAGGCTTCCCTGGTCATGGTACGACCGACCGAAGCCATGGTACAGCGGCCGGGCGATGCATGTAAAGTGGCCGGGCGATACGAATAAAGTGGACCAGGTTCAGCCCGGCGATCGGAAATAGCGCTTCGTCAGCCCGCGAAGCTTGAGTCTTGTCGCTGGGCCAAGAGCTTCCGTCATCCGCCATGTCCAGTAGCCGTCCTGTTTGCCCGGGTAGTTCATGCGGGCTTCGGTTCCCAGCCCGAGCAGGTCCTGCGCGGGGGCGATGGCCATGCACGCGGGGCTCGACCAGGCCGCCCTGATCATGTTCCAGGCGAAGCCGGCGCGGCGCCCCCCCACATAGCGCAAGGCCCGTCGACGCGCCGCGGGCGCCGCGCTTCCAAACCAGCCCGCGCAGGTGTCGTTGTCGTGCGTGCCCGTGTAGACGACGGAATTGCGCGGATAATTGTGCGGATAGTCGGGATTGTCGCCCGCGATCTCGAAGGCGAACTGGAGGATCTTCATGCCCGGGAAGCCCAGGCGTTCGCGGAGTTCATGCACTTCGGGCGTCATGAATCCCAGGTCCTCGGCGATTATGGGCAGGTCGCCCAGTTCGGCTTCCACGGCTTCGAAGAGGTCGAGCCCGGGGCCTTTTTCCCAGCCGCCCCGGGCCGCGGTCGCGTCCCCGGCCGGCACCGCCCAGTAGTCCACGAAGCCGCGGAAGTGGTCGACCCTCAGGAGGTCGACGAGATCCAGGGAAGCCCTTATCCTCGAAATCCACCAGGCGTAGCCTTCCTTCCGGTTCGCTTCCCAGTCGTAGAGCGGATTGCCCCAGAGCTGGCCGGTCGCGGTAAAGTAGTCGGGCGGAACCCCGGCCACTTTCGCGGGTCGCCCCCCCGAATCTAGGAGGAACAGCCCGGGATGTGCCCAGGTGTCGGCGCTGTCCCTCGCCGCGAAGATGGGCAGGTCGCCTATGATCCTCAGGTTTTTGGAATTGGCGTATTCGCGCAGTCCATGCCACTGCCTGTGAAAGAGGTACTGGGCGAATTCGTGGCGTTCCACCCTGTCGCCAGCCGACCTGCGGAAATCCCCGAGCGCCCGGGGTTTTCTCCGTTTCAAGCCTTCCGGCCAGCTGTTCCAGGAAGCGAAACCCCTCGCTTCCCTGATCGCGGAGAAGAGGGCGAAGTCTTCGAGCCAGTGCGCCTGCGCGGCCTGGAAGTCGGCGAAACCGGCGGTCAGCTCCCCAGGTCCCCTGCCGGCCTTGAACCTCACCCAGGCCGCGTCGGCCAGCCTGTTCCTTCCGGCGAAGAGCCTGCCGAAATCCACCCGTCCCGTAGCGGGCAGCCTGCAGGCTTCCACCTCCCCTGTTCCGGCGAGGCCGATGAGGGAGAGTTCGTCGGGATCGACCAGATATGGGTTGCCCGCGAAGGAGGAAAGACACTGGTAGGGCGAGTCGCCGTACCCCGTGGGTCCCAGGGGCAGAATCTGCCACAGTCCTATCCCCGCCCCGGAGAGGAAGTCAACGAAAGCCCTGGCGTCCTTGCCCAGGGTGCCTATTCCGTTCGGCCCCGGCAGGGAGCTGGGGTGAAGGAGTATTCCCGCGCTTCGCTCAAAATTCATGCCGGAATCCTTTCACCGCCCGCGTCGTCTGCGTCGCCGAAAACCTGATGCTGTTCATGACAATCAGCCCTTGACCGCGCCGGCCGCGATTCCCTTGATGATGTATTTCTGCAGTGCCAGATAGAAGAGGATGATGGGCGTCGCCGAGAGCACGAGGGAGGCGGTCAGGGGGCCGTATTCCTTCAGGAACTGCCCGTAGAACTGCATCTGCGCGAGTTGGAGCGTGCCTTGCTTGATCACGAGAAGGGGGAGGAGGAAGTCGTTCCAGATCCACAGCGCGTCCAGGATCGCGATGGTCGCGGTTATGGGTTTCAGCAGGGGAAAGACTATCCTGGAGAAAATGTAGCCCGTGCCCGCCCCATCTATCGCCGCCGATTCCTCGAGTTCGCGCGGGACGCCCTTGATGAATCCGTGGTACATGAAGACGGCCATGGGTGCGCCCAGGCCCCAGTAGAGCAGGACTATGCCGGCCGGATTCGTCAGCCCCAGGTCGGAGGCGAGCACGGCCAGAGGCACCATGATGATCTGGAAAGGTATCACGAGGGCGAAGGCGAAAATGGAGTAGATGACCCAGGAATGGCGCTTCTCCGTCCTCGCGAGCATCCATGCCGCCATCGAACTCGTGAGCACGATCCCTGCCACGCCGAGGGCGGTGATCAGGAAGGTGGCGGCTGTCACGCGCGGGAAATCCATCGCCCTCCAAGCCTTCACGAAGTTGTCCAGGTAGAGGCGCGAGGGAAGGGCGAGAGGCCTCAGCATGATCTCCGCGTCGGGCTTGAGGGCGCTCGCCAGGACGAAGAGGGCGGGGTAGATGAAGAGAAAGGCGAAGAGAATCATGAAGGCTTCGAGGAAATGCGAGGGTTTTAAGCCCTGCCTGGGCCCATGCTTCGGACCGGTTCTCACAGCTGCACCTCCTTCTTCTTCATGACGATGAGCTGGATGCCCGTCACGAGGAGGATGGAAAGGAAGAGCAGCGTGGCCTTGGCCGTGGCCAGTCCGGCCAGCTTGCGCGCGAAGGCGTCGAAGAAGATGTCCATGACGAAGGGGACGGTCCCCACGGCGTATCCCGACGGACCCACCATGGCATAGACGAGGTCGAAGCACTTGAGGGCATTGGCTATCGAGAGGAAGACGCAGACGGTGAACGCGGGCATGAGAAGGGGAAGGGTGATCCTCCTCAGCCTCTCCCAGGGGCCGGCTCCATCTATCATCGCGGCTTCGATCACGTCGGGGGGTATGTTCTGCAAGCCCGCGAGATAGACGACCATGTAGTAGCCGGATGCCTGCCACACGGACACGAAGACGAGGAGCCACGGCGCCTTGGCCGAATCGCTCATCCATGTCTCGATGCCGGTGAGCTTCGGGAGCAGGTGGAAGAAGATGAAGGACCAGATGAGGGCGACGACGATCATCGAGAGGACATTGGGCATGAAGAAGACTGATCGCAGCACGTTGCGCGACTTCATTTTCCTGTCCAGGGCCAGGGCTATCCAGAAGGCGAGGAGGTTGGCGAAGACGACATTCCCCAGGGCGAAGAAGAT
>CAZRYP010000289.1:3083-3536 GCA_964604295.1 uncultured Treponemataceae bacterium | reverse complement strand
AGCTCGTCGACCACCTTCTTCACCATGGGCTGGAGATTGGCTATCCCCCTCGATCCCACGGCGATGGCCACGCTCGCCCCGGGCGCCAGGGATGAGAAGTACGCCTTTTCCCGCAAAGCCCGGCCCAGCTCGGCCGCGGGATCCTCGATGCGAGGCCTGTCGAAATGCTGCGAAACCTCGACCATCCTGGGAAGGGGCACGGCCTGGAGAAGCCCTTCGATCACGCCCATGGAACTTCCTTCGCCCCGCTCCTAGCGCGGGCCTTCGAGATCGAAATACTTCACCGCGTTGTTGTAGCAGATATCCTGGACTATGGAGCCGATATGGGCGTAGTCGCGGGGCAGTTCCCCTTCCTCGATCCATGTGCCCAGCATGTTGCACATGATGCGCCTGAAATACTCGTGGCGGATGAAGGAGAACACGCTTCGCGAATCGGTGAGCATGCCGATGAAG
>CAZRYP010000289.1:0-3073 GCA_964604295.1 uncultured Treponemataceae bacterium | reverse complement strand
CCCATGTTGGCCAGGGACACGAGATGGCGCTCCATCCCGTCCTTCTGGTCGTTGAACCACCACGCGGCCCCGAACTGCATTTTGCCCCGTATGGGCTGGTCCTGGAAGTTGCCCGCCATCGTGGCGAGGACGTCGTTGTGGTTCTGGTTGAGCGAGAAAAGCACCGTCTTGGGGAGTTCGTCGGTCCTGTCGAGAATGTCGAGAAAGCGCGCGAGGGGGACCGAGATCGTCTGGTCGCCGATGGAGTTGAAGCCCGATTCGGGGCCGTGCACGCGGAATTTCCGCGTGTTGTTGTTGCGCTGGGCGCACATATGGAGCTGCATGACCCAGCCGCGGCGGTGATTCATCCTGCCCACGCCGGCAAGCCCCGCTGTCTTGAACCGCAGCGTTTCCAGCTCGCTCAGGGCTTCACCGCGCAGGAGCTTCGCGAAGATGGCCTCGACCGTGTCCTTGTCCGCTTCCTCGGCGAAGGGGAATACGAGCGCGTGGTCCGTGGCCCGTCCGCCCATCGAATGGAAGAACTCGTGTCGTCTGTCCAGGGCGCCCATGAATTCCTCGAAGGAACCGATGGGCATTCCCGCGGCCTGTTCCAGCTTCGCGCGATAGGCGTTCCAGTCCTTGGGGTTGGCGACGTCGAGGGCCTTGTCCGGACGGAAGGTGGGCACGACCTTGAAGGGGCGTCCGGAGGCGGCTATCTTCGCGTGGTACTCGAGAGTGTCCACGGGATCGTCCGTCGTGCACATGACCTTGACGTTCATGCTGCCGATGATGCTGCAGACCGAGAAATCGTCGCGCTTGAGCGATTCGCAGGTGGAGTCCCATATGCCCTTTTCCGTCTCGGGGCCGAAGAGCCTGTCGTCGATGCCGAAAGGATTCTGAAGCTCCATGTGGGTCCAATGGTACATGCAGTTGCCGATGGTGTAGGGAACGGTCCTGGCCCAGGCCTGGTATTTCTCGTAGTCGGTGGCGTTGCCCGTTATCAGCCTCTCCTCGATGCCGAGGGCGCGCATGAGCCTGAACTTGTAGTGGTCCCCGTCGAACCATATCTGGGTGAGATTGTCGAATTTCCTGTCCTCGGCGATCTGCCTGGGCACGAGATGGTTGTGGTAATCGAAGATGGGCATGTCCGCCGCGTACTCGTGGTAGAGAACCCTGCCCGCCTCGTTGTTGATGAGGAAATTATCGGTGAGAAAGCTTTTCATATGGAGTCCCCCTTTCGTGATGGCGCCCTGTCGGCGAGGTTGCCCGCTTCGTCGAAGCCGAGAGCGAAGGCTTCGCCGAGAATCTTCATGTCGGACCTCCCCCTCACTTCGTCCAGCATGTTTTCCGAAACCATGATCTCTTCCATGCAGAGCGTGTTGCGTATGCGGATCATGCGCGCGTCGCCGTATTCCCTGGTGTTGCAGGTCTTGATGCAGGACTGGATGGCCTGCTTCTCGTTCCTGAGCGTCATGGGAATCTTGATGCCCTCGGTGAAGGTGGAGGTGAGGGTGTTGGGATAGGTCTGCTCGGGGTCGAACTTGTCCGCGGCGCGGCGCGTCGTGAAATCGGCCATGCCGAGGCCGCCGCCGTAGCCGTTGGACTTGTCGGTGATGTCGAGGATGGCCACCCGCTTGATGTCGGGGCCGCCCTTGATGTAGGGAGAGCTGTAGCGGCCGACGATGGTCGTGTCGAAGCCCGCACCGCTTATCTCCTTTCCGATTTCGTCGATCACGAGGACCTCGAATCTGTCCAGGAGAAAGCGGGCGGAGAGGTTCCGGGCTTCCTCGAGGAGTTCCGGCTCGCGGGCCCCGACTTCCCCGCTCGCGAGCACCTCGATCCGCGAGATTTCGTGGAAGGCGTTCTCGACGACGGCCACGGCGGCGATGAGCGGTATGCGCCGCAGGACTTCAAGGCCGATGTCCTCGATATAGTCGCCCATGCGCTCGGCTCCCAGGTTATGCACGAGTTCGGCCTGGCGCTGCTTGCCCAGGCCGATCGCCGCCATCTTCACGAGGCCGCTCTCGTAGGTTCCGCGGAACGCCGGATGGGCCTTTATCCTATTGATGATGACGATCCCGTCGGCCGACAGCGCGTTTTCGTCGACGTAGACGGGGAGATTGTGCAGAGGGCTCGTGGATATGCGGCGTACGTCCATGGAGGAGCGGATGGGAGCTCCCGCGCTTTCCTCGGTTACGCCCAGGTGGCCGAGAAGGTCGCGCTGGCCTTCCCCCGTGGCGCCTCCGTGGCTGCCCATCGCGGGAACGATGAAGGGTTTCATGCCGGCCGATGTGAGGATGGCGATGGTCTGCCCAACCAGTTCGGGCAGCTCCGAAATGCCCCGGGATCCGACAGCCACGGCCACGGAGGAGCCGCGCTTCAGCCGGGCTAGGGCGCCGAGGGCGAGAAATCCCTCGCGGAGGGATTTCTCGACGCTTTCGATCTTGGGGCGCGCGAAAGATTGGGCGACACGCGCCATCCTGGGGATCGGAATATTCTCGAGCAGGTCATCTATCGAACTCATAGCGCTGTCTCCTCCGGTGCTTCACCGTCCTGTCACGCTCTGTTCGAATGCGATTTCCGCTGGGCGGTATAGAAGGCCCAGGCGATGGAAAGGGCTGAGATGATCAGGAATGACGCCGAAATCGGCCTGCGGATCAGGACGCTCCAGTCGTTGCGCGACACTATCAGCGCCCTGTTCAGGTTTTCCTCGGCCATGGGGCCGAGGATGACGCCCAGCACCATGGGAGCCCCGGGATATCCGCGTTTGCGCATGAAGTAGCCGACGATGCCGAAGGCGAAGGCCACCAGCACATCGTAGAGACTGTTGCCCAGGGTGAAGGCTCCCACCACGCAGAAGACGGCCACGATCGGCATGAGGAGGGTCGGCGGTATATCCAGGATCTTCGGGGACAGTTTGGCCGCGCCCAGGCCCAGGGCGAGCATCATGAACTGGATGACGAACATGCCCGATAGGAGGGAATAGACCACTTCAGGTCTTTCCACGAAGAGAAGGGGGCCGGGCCGCACCCCTATAAGCAGGAGCCCTCCCAGCATGATGGCCGTCGTCACGTCGCCGGGGATGCCCAGGGTG
>CAZRYP010000288.1:0-3542 GCA_964604295.1 uncultured Treponemataceae bacterium | reverse complement strand
GGCCGCCTCGTCCTGAAGAGAAGAAGAGCGAAGGGACGGACCAAGCTCACCGTCGCCGACGAGAACAAGAAGTATTGACGGAATGTCCCCTGAGGGGGAGATGGAAAAGCTGAGACAGGATTTTCCGAAATCCGAAAAAGTTCGGATCAAATCGGAAATTGACCGGATTTTCCGCACTGGTGCCCGGTTTTCCTGCAAAGGGATGGTTCTTCGCGTTACGCGGAATTCCCTTGGCGGGAGCCGGGCAGTTTTTGTTGCCGTACGTTCCTTCGAAGGGGCGGTGCAGCGCAACAGGGCAAAACGTGTAGCCCGCGAGGTCTGGCGCTTGAACAAGCGCAGGATCGCGCCCGGGAACGATGTCGCTTTCGTGCTGTACCCGGGGTTCGACAGTTTCGCCGAGTGTTCCGGTCTTATGCTCCTGCTTCTCCGCAAGGCGGGTTTGTTGCGATGAATGTGCCAAAAAGGCTGCTTTCGCTTCCCTTTCTCGCCCTCATCAAGATGTACCAGCTCCTGATTTCTCCGCTCTTTCCGCCATCCTGCAGGTTTTATCCCACCTGTTCGACGTATTCCTACGAGGCGATTTCCAGATACGGCCCCTTCAAGGGCGGCTGGCTCGCCGCAAAGAGGATCTTGCGATGTCATCCCAGAAACCCGGGAGGTTTTGACCCAGTACCATGAGCATATTCAACGACGGATCCCAATCGAAAGAAGAAAGCAGACGCACCATCATCGCGGTAGTGCTGTCGACAGTCATCGTGGGCGTTGGCTTCATAGCCCAGAACGCCCTTTTCCCGCCTGCCGCGACGCAGGCACAGCCCCAGGCTACGGCCCAGCAGGTCGTGACCACCCAGGGAGGGCAGACACCCCCCCCCGCGGCCACCGTGCTGTCGGAGAAGCCTGTCGAAAGCGCGAAGCCGGCCGTTGCGGCCGCGCCCGCCTCGGCTTCGGCCCTCCCACTGCCCGTGGCGGAGACGACCTACATCATCGAGACCGATCTCCTCAAGGCGGTCCTGAGCAACTCGGGCGGCGACATCGTCTCCCTCCAGCTCAAGGATCACAAGGACAAGACGAGCTACGTGGACCTCATCGTCCCCGGTGAAAAGGGCGCCAGCGGAATATCCCTCGCCTTCGGAGCCCAGGACGCCCTTCCCGTCAAGGAGCTCATGAACGCCACATGGCTCGACGGCGACAGGAAGACCATACAGTTCTCGAGGACCTTCTACGCGGCGGCGACAGGAACCGGCGAGCTTCTCCCCTTCACCTACAAGAAGGCCTTCACCTTCCGCGACGGCGAATACCTCTTCGGCATGGCGGTGACCCTTGAAGGCGCGAACGGAGCCCGGATACCCCTGAACTCGAACGGCACGGCCTATACCCTCTCCATCGGACCGCAGATCGGACCCCGCTTCGACCACCTTCCCAAGAACGCCGACTACAGGAAGTACATCCTCGAGGTCGACGGCAAGAAGAAGCTGGAGACGCCCAAGGCGGGAAACATCCAGGTCATCAAGGACCAGCCGAGCTGGGGCGCCCTTGCCGGCAAGTACTTCACTCTCATCGCCATACCCGAGGCTCCTTTCGCCTCCTTCAGCTTCCTCCAGGGCCAGGATCCGTCCATCAAGCAGACGAACACGATGTACCTCTCCAGGCCGGCTATCTCGGCATCCAGCCAGACGGACAGGTACTACTTCTACTTCGGCCCGAGGACAGCGGCTCAGCTCGCCAGGTACGAGTATTCCGACAAGAACTCCTTCGGGCTCCAGGCCATGCGCCTCGAGGACGCGACCGAAAGGTCCAACCTCCTGGGCTGGCTCGAGACCATCCTCAAGTTCTTCCTCAATTTCTTCTATAAGATCATCCCCAATTTCGGCGTGTCCATCATTCTCGTGACCATCCTCATCAAGGTCATATTCTTCCCGCTGACGAAGAAGGGTTCCATTTCCACGGCCAGGATGCAGGAACTGCAGCCCAAGGTCCAGGAACTCCAGGCCAAGTACAAGTCCAATCCCCAGAAGCTGAACCAGGAGATGGCGGAGTTCTACAAGCGCGAGAATTACAACCCCATGTCGGGCTGCCTCCCCATGCTGATCCAGTTCCCCCTCTTCATCGCCATGTACAACCTGTTCAACAACCACTTCGACCTGAGGGGCGCGAGCTTCATCGCGGGATGGATCGGGGACCTCTCCCTGCCCGAAACCATCTGGAATTTCGGCGAATTCCGCCTTCCGCTCGTCGGATGGAGCGATTTGAGGGCCTTGCCCATCATTTACCTGGTAAGCCAGCTTTTGTATGGCAAGTTCACGCAGACCTCCCAACCGGGCCAAAACGCCAACCAAATGAAGCTCATGATGTACGGAATGCCCATCATGTTCTTCTTCGTCCTCTACGACGTGCCCTCCGGCCTCCTCCTCTACTGGATCGTGAGCAACGTCCTGACGATCGTCCAGCAGGTCGTCATAAACGACATGCTGAAGAAGCACAAGCTCGCCGCCGCCAACGCGCCGGCCGGCCAGGCTGCTTCGGGCGGCCCCTCTTCCATGAAGAGCGCGGGCAGGACCACGGTCCGCGGCCAGGCTCCGGCCCCGGCGGAGGGATTCAGCGAGAAGGTGAAGAACTGGATCGAGAAGAAGGGCGCCGAAGCGGGCAGCGCTTCCCAGGCAAAGAAGCCCGGCAAGCCGACCGGGAAGAAGCGCTGAAACCGGACTGTCCGAGGCAGCTGCGAGAATATCCCTCTCTTTAGGAGATTTGCGATGATATATGAATTTGAAGGCAAGACGGAGCGCGAAGCCATCGAGCTTGCCGCCGCCCAACTGGGTCTTGAAACCGACGAGTTCGACGTGGAGATCCTGGAATCCCTCACGGGCGGACTGTTCAAGAAGGGGAAGGTGAAGATCCGCGTCCATACCGGCGAGGCTTCTCCCTCCGGCCAGGCGGTCGCCCAGAAGGCTGTTGCCGCGTCCGCGGCGCAGACGGTCTCCCCGATCGAACACACCGTCCTCCCCGACGAGGAAAGGATTCCTATCGACGAGTTCGAGACGAAGATGGTGGCCTGGACGACCGAAGTGGTGGTCAAGATGGGATACCCGGCCAAGGTATCCGTCCTGTTCAGGGAAGAGAAGAAGATCGGCCTGAAGATCGATACGGACAACACCTCGATCATCATCGGCAAGAAGGGCAAGAATATCGACGCCCTCCAGCTTCTCGCCAACGTCTACGCGGGCAAGCTAGGCCGCGAGGACATCAAGGTGATCCTGGACTCCGAGAACTACAGGATCCGGAGGGAGGAATCCCTGGTGAGGATCGCCTACGAATCGGCCGAGCAGGTGAGAAGGACCGGCCGGTCCATCCTCCTGGAGCCGATGAACCCCTTCGAGCGCAGGATCGTCCACACGACGCTGAACGACATCGTCGACATCGAGACGAAAAGCGAAGGCGAGGGCCTCTACAAGCAGGTCCGCGTGATGTTCCGCGGAAGGAAATAGGAAAGGCGGCCGGCGCCGGGCCGCGGCCGAACCGAAGAAGGACCCGCCGTCTAATGGCGG
>CAZRYP010000287.1:0-3542 GCA_964604295.1 uncultured Treponemataceae bacterium | reverse complement strand
GGAATGCGTCCAGGCGGCCACCCTCCGTTCCCTCCACGAGTCGGGGGCCTTCGATTCGGTCTGCCTTTCCGGGGAGACAGCGCGTCGCTTCGCGGAAGGAGCGCCCGAGTACGCCGCCGATCTCGAGTTCCGCGTCGTGGACAAGAAGGGCCGCAAGCCGGGCGCCATGCCAGGTTACAAGCCTGAGCGATGGCTCTTCGCGGCCAAGCGCCGCCTGGGCTTCATGGGCCTGGACGCGGGCATAGCCTTCGCCAGGAAGGCCAGTTCCCACGCGGGCTGGATCAGGGTGCCTGGGCTCCTGGTGGAAGCCGGCCTGGCCGACTCCGCCTCGGAGACCATCGGCTTCAGGATCGTCATCGATATCGCGCCGATCGACGCTTCAACCTGCATGGTGAAACTTGTGGACGCCGCGGGGGAGAGCTTTGCGGTCCGGTATAGGTACCCATGAATCGGTGGCTGGCCATATTTATCAGCTTTTGCCTTTGGCCGTGCCCGGGCGGCGTTTTTCGTGCCTGTGGCGGCACTGCTACCAGCCGCGCCGTCAAGCAATTCCTCAGGGAAATGCTTGTCGATTACGTTAAAATCGGGGTCTGACCCCTGATGTTAACTTTTGGGGTTTGAGCCCCCTTGGGCGAGCGCAGAGAGCGCATAGAGGGGAATATTCGTCAGCCAGCTCTCCTCGCGGTAGGGTGAGAGCGAAGTTCTGAAGCAGCGCGGAGGAGAAAACTTCTCATTATAGACACGAAGGCTTTTGGCTTGCAGGTTTTCCGCGGACTTTGCTTCGAGGGGATAGATGGAATTCTGGGCCTGGATCAGGAAATCGACCTCGGCCCTCGAGGTATCGCTGGACCAGTACGAAGCGCTCGCTTCTTCCATGAGGCACAATTCCTGCGCGACATATTGTTCGGTGAGCGCGCCTTTGAATTCTTCGAAAAGGGCATTGCCGTGCAGCACTGTTTGAGTCGCCAGACCGGCATGCGCGGCCAAAAGTCCGATATCCAGCATGTAAAGCTTGAACGCGTTGAGCTCCTGATAGGCTTTGAGCGGGAGTCCCGGTTTCGATACCCTGAAGATCTTGCGAGATAATCCCGCATCGCACAGCCACTCGATCGCGTTTTCGTATTCTCTTGCCCTTGCGCCTTCGCGTACGAGGCCGTACATGAACTTTTTCTGCTCCCGAGCTAATTGGGCCGGCAAGGAATTCCATACCGCGCGGATGCGAGGAACCATTTCAGGTCGTGCGTATTTGGAAAAATCCCGTTCATAGGCATCGAGCAGCTTCTTCTGGAAGGTACGAACCTGGCCAAGATCCTTGGTCGCCACGAAGGTGATCACGCTTTCCGGCATACCGCCTACGCAATAGTAATAGCGCAGGGACTCGGTCAGCTTCTCCCTGAACGCATCGATCATCGGCCAATCGCGTGATAAAACAAGGTCCGCCAGCGTGGATTCGCCGGTAGCTTTGAGAAATTCCAGGAAGGAAAGGGGGTAAAGGTTCAGAAAATCCACCTTTCCTACGGGAAAGGAATTCCCCGCGTGCATTGAGATTCCCAGGAGCGAGCCTGCCGCCGCAAGGTGATACTGGGGGGCATTCTCGCAAAAATACTTGAGCGATGTGAGAGCCTTTGGATTCTCCTGGATTTCATCGAATATGATGAGCGTCTTTTCGGGTTCGATGGGCAAGCCTGTCTCCACACGCAAGCCCATGAGCAGGCGCTCGGGATCCAGATTGGATGAAAAGAGCGCCAACATTCGTTCATTGGATTCAAAGTTTATGTAGGCGACATTCCGGTATGTTCTTTTGCCGAATTCTTTCAACAGCCAGGTTTTGCCGACCTGGCGGGCTCCGTTCAATACCAGAGGCTTTCTTCGCGCGTCGAGCCGCCAAGCCTGCAAGGGGGTAAAGGCATTTCTTTCCATATCTGCAAGGCTACCTCCAGTTATCACAAAAGTAAAGCCAGTTTTGTGTGTTAAGCACACATAAGTCGTACAAGTTATGTGAAGGGTACTGACCGCGTTTTTAACTTTTGGGCGCGGAGCCCGCTTGTTGAGCGAGCCGGGACGCTTGTTCGACGAGGTATAATGGGAGGGAGAGAAGCTTGAAGGGAACGGCATCCTTCCCCGCTATCGAGGTGCGGGCGTCAAGTAATGAAGGCAGATCGTCATTGAAGCGCAGGCCCAAAGGAGCGTGTTTCTCGTGGATGAACACCTGGAGCGACCTGAGCCGGCCCGTTTTGCCTGCCTTGACTTCAACGGGAACGATGCGGCTTCCCGCCTGGATGAGATAATCCACCTCGGCGGTGGAACCCTTGCTTTGCCGGTTCCAGTAAAAGAGGGAGGGCTCGCGATAGGTCTCCTCGTTATACAGAAGATGCTGGCCAATGAACTGCTCGGCCATCGCGCCGAAATTGATGAGGGTCAAATCGGCATCACGCAGGAATTCGGCCGCTTGAAGACCAAGAAAAGACGCAAGGAGGCCGATATCCAGAAATAGCAGCTTGAATGAGGAAGGGCGGATTTCGGCGCCAAGAGGAAGCCCGTTTCCATCGGAATGGAATACCCTGAACACAAGACGCGCCTTTTCCAGGAGTTCGAGACTCTCCCTGACCTGCGGCGATCGAGCGAGAGGATTGAGACTCGAGTATTTCGCCGTCTTGCCGATGCTTGCCGGAATACCTTTAAAAACGGCCTGCAGGAGCGGCACGTCCACCTTCCGCTTGTATTTGCTGAAATCGGCGTAGTAGGCTTGCAGAAGACTGTTCTGCGCCCGCGCCGCGGCCTTCGGATCGAGATTCGACTCGATATAGGTTTTGACGACACCAGGCAAACCACCCACGAGGAAGTATTCCTTTAAGAGAGTGCGCGCCTTGGCGTGAAGCGCTTCAGGCAGGCGCATGGAAATCATGTACGTGCCAAGAAACCCCCACAATTGTTCCTCTCCGCGAGCCAGAAGAAATTCTCCGAAACTCATCGGCCCCAGGTACATGAATTCGATTCTTCCGACAGGAACGGAATGCTCAGGCGCGCCGAGGCTGAAATCCAGCAGCGAGCCAGCGGCGACAACATGGAGTTCCGGCATCTTTTCGTGGAAATAACGGAGCTTGGCCAGTACCGAGGGGGCTGCCTGGATCTCGTCAAGAAAGAGAAGCGTCCGTCCCGGGACGATCTTCACATTCGCCTCGATTTCGATGTAACGAACTGTGGTCAGGACATCTGGCTCATCGAAAAGGCTGGCCTTATCGGGATCTTCGTCGAAATTGATCTCCACGAGGGAGTCAAATGCCTGGCGGGCGAATATCCGCACGAGTTCGGTTTTGCCGACCTGCCGCGCGCCGCGTATGACGAGAGGTTTTCTGTCAGGCCTCCGTTGCCATTCCACAAGCGAATCGAGGGCGAAGCGTTTCATGGGATAAGTATATCATAATTATATATAATATTCAACATATTTTGTTATTTTAATAGGATAATCAATAATCTGAGACTGAACCCGGTCATTCTTTATAGTAATACTTTAAGTACGTAGTGCGCACCAAAGGCGCCCA
>CAZRYP010000286.1:0-3567 GCA_964604295.1 uncultured Treponemataceae bacterium | reverse complement strand
CCTGTGGATGATGATGTCCCAGTTCGCCTTTTCGGCGAAGAACTCCCTCGTCGCCTCATAGCCCGATTCGCAGAGTTTCCCGTACACCGCGTCGCCCGATGCTATGTTGAAGTTCGTCATGGGCACTCCCTGGTCGTTGATGAATATCGTGCGCTCCCTGCTCTTCTCGCCGTAGAGGACGAGCTGCTCCTGGACGAGGAGGAGGCTCTCGAAAAGCGCGCCCACATATTCCATGATACCCTTCACCTCCTTGTAGGCCGTCGCTTCGGGCGATGTGTAGATGAAGAAGCCGAGGGTTTCGGAATTCATGCCGCCGGAGAACTTTCTTCCGTATTTCGGATCGTCGAAAATGCTCAAGGGGTAGTTCCACATGACGCCGCCGTCGGCGTAGAACTGGGGTTCGGAAGTTCCCGGGTATTGGAAGGGAATGGATTCGAAGAACAGGGGGATGGACATCGAAATCCTGACCGCCAGGGCTACTTCCATATCCGGAGTGGTTTCGAAGGAGAATACCCTACTTGTCCTGTTGGAGATATCGGTTCCCGTGACGTGAAGGTCGAAGAAAGGCCGCCTACCGGCATGGATGGATTCATCCCTGAAATCCCTGAAGGTATAGGCCTCCTTGGCGACCGTGAATTGTCCCGCAATCACCGATCTGAGCCAGGCATGGAGATAGTCGCTCGAATACCAGCCCTTGTCCTGGATGAGGCGCATGGAGCACTGGAGGCTCTTGAACAGGCCGGGAGCATTGGATTTCGCCGTCGCCAGGGCAGCAGGGGCAACCGTGGCGGTCGAAGCGGTCGAAGCGGTCAAGGCCGCCCCGGCGAACTTCGCCTGATCCCATCCAAGACTGCCTTCGGAGGGAACTTTTCGGTAATCGAGGCTGCCGATGATGTCCTGTATGGCCCCGAAGCTGCCGAAATTCAGGGCGAGGATGGCGGCGGTGAGGGCTCCCGCCGATGTGCCGGCGGTCCGCTCCACCGAACGCATGAGACCGTTTTCGTAGAGATATCTGATGGCGCCTATGTAGGCGACCCCCCTCACTCCTCCACCCTTGAATACGAGGTTCCTGTATGCGGGCATCCATCTCTCCTCGAGAGCGACATGGCAAGGTCTGTCAGGAAGACCTGACGCGAGATGAAGCATATACCGGCGAGGTGTTGCACAGGAAGCGGAAAAAGTTATAGCGTTGCCGCATGAATGGCGATTGGCGCGACGCGATGGGAAAGAGGACCACGGATTTGCCGGGCGAGGAAGGCAAAGCCCTGCTCGCGAGGCTCGAGGAGGACTCGGCCCTTCCCTTCGCGGCGACAGGCTATTGGTTGAGTCTCGCGGCCGAAGACTACCGCGAATGCCGCAGGGACGGACGCGGCGTACCCATCGATCCCATCCTCGCCCAAGCCCTCCCTTCGCCGGCCGAGCTGGAACGCGGACCGCTCGAATCGGCCGACCCCCTCTGCGAGGAGATCCATTCCCCCCTTCCCGGTCTCGTCCATCAGTATCCTTCGAGGATTTTGCTCCGCAGCACGGGCGAGTGCCCGCTCTTCTGCAGGCACTGCTTCAGGCGATCCCTCCTCCCCAAGGAAAGGGGCTTCCTGGGCGAAAGGGAACAGGAAGCGATCCGGGCATATCTCCAAGTCCATCCGGAGGTGAGGGAAGTCCTTGTGTCGGGTGGCGACCCGCTCACCGCTTCCACCGCGAGGCTCGAAGCCCTCTTCTCGCGGCTCAGGGAAGGAAGGGAAGGCATCTTCATAAGGCTGTGCACAAGAGCTCCCGTCACCCTGCCGGACCGCGTCGACGAGGAACTCGTCGCGATGCTCGAGCGCTTCAAGCCTATGAGAATCGTCATACAGGTCAACCACCCCGCTGAAATCTCCGACCTCTTCGCGGAAAAGATGGATATGCTGACTCGCGCCGGCCTGCCGGTCCGGAGCCAGACCGTCCTCCTCCGCGGAATCAACGATTCGGTCCCGACCCTGGAGGAATTGTTCTCCGGTCTCGTGCGGGCCGGCGTCGATCCCTACTATCTATTCCAGTGCGATCTGGCGGCGGGCACATCCCATTTCAGGGTACCCCTGTCGAGGGGCCTAGAGATCTACGCCGAACTGAGGAAGAGGCTCTCAGGCCTGGAGCTTCCCCGCTACGCCGTGGACGCTCCCGATGGAGCGGGAAAGCTCTATCTGCCCGAATGCATCGCGGGGATGGAGGACGGATTCTGGCTTCTGAAAGGCACGGAAGGCTCACTCCACCGCTATCCGGAGGAAGGGTAACGAAAAGGGGCTGCCGCGGCAGCCCCTTTTCGCGTCCGCGGTGCATCCCGCTCAGCGGTTCATTCCCATTCGATGGTGGCGGGAGGCTTGGACGAGATATCGTAGGCCACCCTCCCCACGGCCGGCACCCTGTTGGTGATGGCCGAGGAGATGGCGATGAGATCCCTCGATTCGAAGGGATAGACGTCAGCAGTCATCCCGTCTTCGCTGACCACAGCCCTCAGCGCGACGACATAGCCGTATTTCCTCTCGTCCCCGGCCACGCCCACCGAGCGGATGGGCAGGAGGACGCAGAAGGCCTGCCAGATCTTGTCGTAGAGCCCCCGCTCCTTGAGTTCGGCGATATAGACGGCATCGGCGTCCCTCAGGATGTCGCACTTTTCCTTCGTCACGTCGCCGAGTATCCTCACGCCCAGGCCCGGTCCGGGGAAGGGATGGCGTCCCACGACGTGGGGCGGAAGTCCGAGCAGGCGGCCGAGGGCCCGCACTTCATCCTTGTAGAGCCTGTCCAGGGGTTCGATCACCCGCCCCTCCGCCCTCTTCTTCTCCACGAGAGGGCTCCGGACGTTGTGGTGGCTCTTGATGACCTGGGCTTTCTTGCCCACGCCCTTCCCCGATTCTATGAGATCGGTGTAGAGGGTACCCTGTACGAGGAAAGCCTCGGGTATCCCGAGCCGGGCGACTTCCCTCTCCTGGATCGTGATGAAGAGATCCCCTATGATCCTGCGCTTTTTCTCCGGATCGCCCTCACCCCGGAGGGCGCCGAGGAACTCGGCTTCGGCGTCGGCCATGTGGAGGTGCCGGGCTCCGAGCGATGCCAGGTTTTTCATCACCTCCTCGCTCTCTGCCTTCCGCATAAGTCCGGTATCGATGTAGAGGAGATAGACCTGGGATGGATCGAGAACCTTGAGGAGGAAGGCTCCGGCCACGGTGGAATCCACGCCTCCCGAGATGAGAAGGAGGACGGGCGACTTCCCGACCTTGGCCCTGATCCTGTCGGCCTCGCGTTCGAGATAGGCCTGCATGGACCAGCCGCCGTCCGCCCCGCAGATGCCCCGCACGAAATTCTCCAGGATTTTCGCGCCGAACTCGCAGTGGCTCACTTCGGGATGGAACTGGACGCCCCACCGGGGCAGGGATTCATGGGCGAGGGCCGCCGCGATGCCGCCCTCGGATTCGGCGATGATCCGCCAGCCCGAGCCCGGCTGGAGAATGGAGTCGCCGTGGCTCATCCAGCTGGAAAATTCCCTGCCGACGCCGGCGAAGAGCCTGTCCTGGCTTCCTTTTTCGCGGAGAG